>DATIPJ010001031.1:0-19256 GCA_035472155.1 Kofleriaceae bacterium | reverse complement strand
GGTGGTGCGCGGGCTGACGAAGAAGCCGAGCGACCGCTACGAGACGGCGGAGGAGTTCCTGGCGGAGGTGGAGTACGCGCTGCGGACGCCGGATGGCGGGGTGACCGATGTGGTGTTCGGGCGCGAGGAGACCGGGTCGGTGCCGCTGGTGAGCGCGGATGGTGAGGTGCGGATCGCCGAGGCCGGGTTTGCGCCCGAGGATGCGACGGAGACGATCGCGGATGCGATCAGCGAGGCGCTGAGCAGCACGCCCATGCCGCCGATGCGCGCGCTGGCCGCGCTGGCGGAGGCGCGGGAGGCAGATTCGTCGGAGCGGGAGGCGCTGGGGCGCTCGCGCGAGGCGACGACGGCGAAGGGGGGCGTGGGGCTCGGGTTGCCGTATACCGGGCCGCAGGGGCAGCTGGTGTTCGGGATGTCGCCCGAGCAGCGGTTGGCCGGCGCGGCGGCGTTCGGGTCGAACGACAGCAGCGGGGTGGCGAATGCGCTGGAGCCGGAGCGGCGGCTGCCGACGGTGCAGCCGAGGCTGCGACGGCGGGTGGCGCTGTATGCGGTGGTCGGGGTGCTGGCGATCGGGATCGGGGTGGCGGGGGCGATGATCACGAGCTCGAAGAGCGACGACACTGTGGAGCTGGATCCGGCGACGCCGGCGGGCGCGGCGAACGAAGCGCTCGAGCGCGGCGACCCCGGGCGCGCGCTGCGGATCCTCGAAGCGAACAGCGCCGAGATCGCGAACGACGCACAGGCGCAGCTGGTGCTCGGGCACGTGCGCGCGGCGCGCAATGAAGGCGGGCTGGCGCTGACGGCGTACGAACACGCGCTGGTGCTGGATCCGGCGCTGGAGACCAACGAGAAGCTGCGCGCCGGGCTGTATGCGATGGCGGGCGGCACGCAGGATTACGAGCTGGTGGCGCGCGCGTTTGACTTGTGGGTCGGGCGCACGTCGGATCCGGAGGCGCGGCGGCTGCTGGTGCTGGGGGCGGTGGCCGACGACATCTCGCGGCGCAAGGCGCTGCGGCCGGTGATCGAGCGGCGAAAGCTCGCCGACAAGGTGGACTGGCTCAAGGCGTACAGCCTGGATCTGGAGCAAGACGCGTCGTGCGAGGCGCGGCGCGAGGCGGTGTCGAAGCTGCGCGGGGTCGGCGACATTCGCGCGGTGGAGGCGCTGGAGCGCGCGATCGTGAAGGTCGGCAAGTCGGGGGTGTATCGCGGCAAGCGGATCAATGGCTGTCTCGTCGAGGACGCGAAGGCGGCGATCGGCTACTTGCGGGGGTTGTCGCAGAAGTGATCAGGCCGCTGGAGCTGCCAGACGTTCCGCGCTGGATCGAGGCGCACGGGATCGCGGCGGATCCGGCGAGCTGGCAGCGCGAGATCGGCGGCGGGTTTGCGCTGGGGAGCGACGCGGCGCGGCTGGTGGTGGTGGCGGGGGACGCCGACGCGGCGGGGGTGGCTGCGCTGGCGCGCGAGGTGCCCGCCTACACGATGCTGTTCGCGATCGAGCGCGCGGACCTGGCGAGCGCGAGCGGGCGCGGGGTGGTGAAGGCGCTGCTGCATACGCTGCCGGATGCGAGCGAGCTGCCCGAGCTCGAGGGGGCGGCGCCGCTGCCGGCAGACGCGTCGCTAGCGCATGTGCCGGAGGCGCTGGCGGCGGAGCTCGCGTCGGTGCGCGCGCAGCGGACGATCTGGACGGCGTACCTCGATAGCGTGCCGGTGAGCTTTGCGTACGCGCCGTGGCGCAGCGCGCGCTGGTTCGATGTGTCGATCGACACGCTGCCCGCGGCGCGCCAGCTCGGGCTCGGGCGGCTGGTGGCGGCGGCGATGATCCGCGACGAGCGCGCGCAGGGCCGCGAGCCGGTGTGGGGCGCCGACGAGGGCAACGTCGCATCGCTGCGGCTGGCGCACAGCCTCGGGTTCGTGAAGGTGGACGAGCTGTGGGTCGCGGCGTGAAGCGCGCGCTGCCGGTGATCGCGATGCTGATGATCGCGGCGCCGGCCCGCGCGGAGCCAAGCGATCGCACGCTCGTGCTGACCGGGCTGGCGCTGGCGCCGCCGACGTACCTGGTGGGCGTGACGCTGCACGAGGGCAGCCACGCGGTCGCGGCAAAGCTCGTCGGCGCCAAGGTCGACAAGCTGCATCTGTTTCCGCCCGGGCGCGATCCGAGCACGGGCACGTTCCGCTTCGGCTGGACGTACGTGCACGGGCTGCGCACGCCCAACGAGCGGGTCCTGTTCTACATCGCGCCGAAGATCACGGATGCGGTGCTCATCGGCGGGTTCGCCGGGTTGGTGTTCACCGGCGCGTGGCCGCATAACAGATACGGCCAGCTCGCGCTGACTGTGTTTGCGACCGGGTTGTGGATCGACTTCTCGAAGGACGTGGTGCTGTTTTCCCGGACCAACGACATCGTGCGCGCGTTCGAGCAGTGGTGCATCACCGGCTGGCGACAGCTACCGGCGCGGCTCGTGTACGCCGGGGCGGTGGTCGGGCTCGGGCTCATCGTCGCGCATGGCTACGAGCGAACGTTCGACCGGCCGGCGAGCGCGGTGCAGGAGCAGCAGATGGTCGCACCGCTGTTCGCCGGCCGGTTCTAGTTACTTCAGCTGGACCTGGCGGACGCGGTTGTGCGGGCCGCCGTCGCCGCGGTTGCCGTCGGCGACATAGAGCATCGAGCCGTCGGGGACGATCGAGAGGCCTTCGAGGCCGAAGAACTGGGCGGCCAGTGGGTCGTCGGCGTCGACCGAGCCGGCGGTGCCGTTGCCCGCGACGGTCGTGACGGTGTCGCCGACGACGCGCCGCACGCGGAAGTTGTCGGTGTCGGTGATGTACATGTCACCGTTGGCGGCGACCGAGAGGCCCTGTGGGTGGGTGAACCGCGCATTGGTCATCGCGCCGTCGGCGAAGCCCGCCGTGGCGCCCGCGAAGGTCGCGGTGGTGCCGTCCATGGCGACGACGCGCAGGCGGTTGTTGTCGAAATCGGTCACGAGCAGCTTGCCGTCACTGCGCATCGCAACGTTGTACGGGCTCGAGAACCGCGCCGCGGCGCCGTCGCCATCCACCATGCCCGCCGCATCCCAGGTGCCGGCGATGATGGTGACGTCGCCCGAGCCCGGATCGATGATCTCGACGACGTGGTGCAGGCGATCGGCGGCGACGATGCGGCCGTCGGGGAGGACCGAGATTCCGCGTGGCCGGCCGATGTCGACGGCGAACGGCGTCGCGAGCCTCTTGTTGAGATCGATGCGCCAGAGCGTGCCCGACAGATCGGTATGCCCGCCGTTGGGGTTGTTATCGGTCGACACGTAGAGGGTGCCGTCGCTGGCGAACGCCATGCCGAACGGGCGCTGGAACCCCTGCTGCGAGATCACCGTGGTGGTGTTGTGGCTCTCGACATCGATCACGCGCAGCTTGCCGTTGTCGAAGTCGGCGACGTAGAGCTTGCCGTCGCGGAACAGGACGTTGACCGGATTGTTGAAACGGGCGTCACGGCGAGAACCGTCGACCAAGCCCGCCTCGTCGGTGCCAGACAGGGTGCTGACGCCTGCGGTGAACGGCACTTCGCCGTCGTCGTCGCCGACGACGTCGTCACCGCCCATACCGTTGGTCGTGCAGCCCGCGACCAGGCTGGCGGCGAGGAGACCAAGCGCAATCTTCGTGGTGAGCATGAGGAACCTTGGAGTGGGTACGGGAACCGATTAAGCAAGTCGCTTGCCGTTCAAAACCGGCCGCAGGACGGTGAAACGCCCGCCACGGCGTGCTCTGGCGCTCGTCGAGCAGGCACCGCTCAGCGAGGTGCAAATCCGCTCGCCTGACGGAGGCAGACGGACGTCGCGACGCGATCCCTGCTGCACGCGTGAGCAGCGCGCAGCGCGCAGACGAGCGAAAGCGCACGCCTCGGACCAGAACCACGCACGCCCGCAGCTGGCACGACTACGACGCGGTCTCGCGCACCGGCAGCGCACGAAGGCCGGGTCCCTCGAGACGGTTCGCCGGAACCTTGCGGAGCGACTCGGAGAGCCGCAGGAAGGGCGATTCGATCAGACGATACGACAGCGCAGCGGCGGCGAAGGCCAGTGCGATGTTGACCGGAAAGGCATTGAGCCACGAGGTGGAGTGGCGATCGAGGAATAGCTGCTGCCAGAGATAGAGCGAATAGCTGAGCACGCCGATGCGGACGGCGAGCGGGTGCTCGAGGACGGCGGCGACCGCGCCGACCGGGCGGGACACGCAGCGGTGGATGGTCATCGCGATGGCGACATTGGCGAACGTCACGCTCAGGCCGAGATCGAACCACGGGCGGGTGACGAACCGCGATGCGAGGCCGGCGATCGGGATCAGCCAGAACCAGCGCGCGTCGAGCAGGCGGCGATAGCGCTCGGAGCTCTCGAGCCGCGCCCGGGCGATCGCGAGCACGCACCCGGTGGCGAGCGCATCGAACACGCACGGAAACATCTGATCGGTGAGCTCGCGCAGGGCCGGCCAGCCGACCCAGGTCGCGATGCGAACGGCCGGCGCGATGGCGATCGCCGCGAGGGCGACCGCGAACGCGCGCCGCGTCCCGAGCAGGATCAGGGTCAGCGGCCACGCGAGGTAGAACTGCTCCTCGACGGACAGCGACCACAGATGGCCGACCTGCCACGCGCGCTCGGCGTGGAAGTTCATCGTGTAGGTGCCCGCGAACGCGAGGTCGCTGTTGCTCGGGGCGATGATGCCCGCGGCGCGCAGCGCGATCAGCACCGCGAGGTAAGCGTAGAACGCCGGGAAGATGCGCAGCGCCCGGCGGAGGTAGAACCCGCGAAGCGAGATCGCGCCGTGGCGCGCGCGTTCGCGCAGGAGCAGTGTCGTGATCAGGAATCCCGAGAGCACGAAGAACGCGCGAACGCCGATGTCGCCGAAGACGTGCGCGGCGGGTGTCATCGGCAGGATCCCAGTCCCCAGGGTGTGCGCGCACAGCACGAAGCAGATCGAGATTGCGCGAATGCCATCCAGTGCCGGAATGCGAGAGACTGCGGGGGACTGCACGTGGGTGTCCGCAGTGCAAGATGTGGTACCGACCTACCGCGCGCATATCCGTCAGCAACCTCGCGGATCCGAGGAGCGGCGACGTGCGACCTGTCGTGCTTGCGCTCGCCAGATCCGCGCATGATGCGCGCCGTGGCGCCGCTTGCATTGCGCGCAGGCGCGCGGGCGCCCTCCCGCACAGCGAGCGCCGAGGCTCACCATCGTGGGTTGTTTCGAGCACCTGCCCGCAAAAACCGGCGGCAAGCCGCTTGCTTGGAAGCGATGCGAGGAGCGATGTCCACTCATCTACGTATGAGCCACGCCTCCGGCGAGCCTGCGGTTGGCCTGCAGGCTCCGGCGCTCGTGCTGCCCGCCGTGAGCCCAGCCTCGCACGGCGAGCCACGGGTCGTGGCATTTGTGGATCGGGCTGCGCTGGAGCCCGATAGCGCAGCGACGCCCGAGGTCCTCGCCGCGATCCGCGCGCAGCTGCGGGGGCTGGGCGCCGAGCTGGTGGTGCTATCGCCGGCAGGTGGCTGGTGGGTGCGTGCGGATGACGCGATCCAGCCGCTCGAGGCCGAGGACATGGCGCCGGCCGCGGCGGCATATGACGTGGCCGAAGGCGAGTCCGCGGTGTTCGTGATCGACGGCCGCGGGGTCGTGCGGTTCATGTACCGCCCCACGCTGGGCGGGCGGCCCATGTGGGTGGCGCTGGCGGATGCGCTGTCGATCGCCGGGCAGGCGGTCCACGCCCGCGCATCGCAGGGCGTCAAGGAGCGGCTGCTGTTCACGCGCCGCGAGTGGTCGGTGACCTGCCTCGTCGTCGGGTGCGCCGCCGCATTCCTGGCCGCGTGCAAGGAGCAGTCGCACCGGCCGGCGGAGAAAGCGCCCGCGCCTCCTGCCGAGGAGACGCCGCCCGACCTTCACGTCACGCTCACCGTCAACGGCAAGCAGCACTCGCTCAAGATCGATCCGCGCGCCTCGCTGCTCGACACGCTGCGCGAGCGGCTCGGGCTGACCGGCACCAAGAAGGGCTGCGACATGGGCCAGTGCGGCGCGTGCACCGTGCTCTACGGCGGGAAGCGGATCAACGCATGCCTGACGCTCGCGGTCATGGCGCAGGCGCGCGACATCACCACGATCGAAGGGCTCGCCAAGGGCGATGTCCTGCACCCGATGCAGCAGGCGTTCGTCGATCACGATGGGCTGCAATGCGGCTACTGCACGCCGGGACAGATCATGTCTGCGGTCGGCCTCGTTGGCGAAGGCCGCGCCGCGACCGACGCGGAGATCCGCGAGCAGATGAGCGGCAACATCTGCCGGTGCGGCGCGTACCCGAACATCGTGGCCGCCATCCAGGCTGCGCGCCGCACGCGCGGCTAGCGAGGAAACGATGCAGCCATTTCATTTCGTCCGCGCCGAGACCGCCGATCAGGCCGTCGAGGCTGGCCGGCGCGATGCCGCGCGGTTCGTCGCGGGCGGCACCACGCTGATCGATCTGATGCGGCTCGAGGTGATGCGGCCAGCGCTGGTCATCGATATCACCGGCCTGCCGCTGGCGCAGATCGAGGACACCGGCAGCGGGGTCAAGATCGGCGCGCTGGCCAGCAATACCGAGGTCGCCTATCACCCGCTGGTCACCGCGCGCTTCCCTGCCCTCGCGGAGGCGCTGCTGTCGGGCGCGTCGCCGCAGCTGCGCAACATGGCGACGGTCGGCGGCAACTTGCTCCAGCGCACGCGCTGCCCGTACTTTCGCGACGGCACGTCGGCCTGCAACAAGCGTGCGCCGGGCTCGGGCTGCGCGGCGCAGGACGGCTTCACGCGCTCGCATGCGGTGCTCGGCACCAGCACGCGCTGCATCGCGACCCATCCGTCCGACATGGCGGTGGCGCTCGTCGCGCTCGACGCGATCATCCATACCCACGGGCCGAGCGGCGACCGCGCGATCCCGGTCACCGACTTTCACACGCTGCCCGGCGAGCACCCCGAGATCGAGAGCGTGCTGTCGCCCGGCGAGCTGGTGATGTACGTCGAGCTGCCGTCGTCGCCGTTCGCGGCGCGCTCGCGCTACACCAAGGTCCGCGATCGCGCGTCGTTCTCGTTCGCGCTCGCCTCGGCGGCGGTCGCCCTCGACGTGCGAGGCGGCACGGTGCGCGATGCCCGGATCGCCCTCGGCGGCGTCGCGACCAAGCCCTGGCGCGCCAAGGAGGCGGAGCGCGCGCTGATCGGCAAGCCGCCATCGGTCGATAGCTTCCGGCGCGCTGCGGCGATCGCGCTCGAGGGCTCCACGCCGCGCGATGACAACGCGTTCAAGGTCGAGCTGGCGCGCAGAACGATCGTCCGCGCGCTGCAGCGAGGTGCGTCGTGAAGGCCGACGGCAGCGGCGAGGTCGGTACACCGGTCGAGCGGGTCGATGCGCGCGCCAAGGTCACCGGCCAGGCGACGTACGCGGCCGAGGTCCCGGTCGCCAACGTGGCGCACGCCGTGATCGTCGGTAGCACGGTCGCGCGCGGCCGCGTCCGCTCGGTCGACACCCGCCGCGCGCGGGCCCTGCCCGGCGTGATCGCGGTGCTCACCCACGACACGGCGCCGTCGCTGCCCGCGGCCTCGCGCAACGCGAAGAGCCCGGCCGATCGCGTGCTGCAGCTGCTGCAGGACGACAAGATCTGGTACGCCGACCAGCCGATCGCGGTCGCGATCGCCGACACGCTCGAGCGCGCACAGCACGCGGCCGCGCTGGTCACCGCGGTCTACGACACGACGCCGCCGGTCGCCGCGATCGAGTCCGCGCTCGGCGATGCGTTTGCGCCCGAGACGCTCGGTCCCAACGGCAAGCCGGCGAGCGAGCGCGGCGACCTCGAGGCCGGCCTCGCCGCCGCGCAGGTCAAGGTCTCGCAGGCCTACACAACGCCGGTCGAGAACCACAATCCGATGGAGCCGCACGCCACGATCGCCGTGTGGCAAGGCGACGCCAAGCTGACCGTGTACGACGCGACGCAGGGCATCTTCGGCGTGCGCAACAAGCTCGCCAAGACGTTCGGCCTCGAGCCCCGCGACGTCCGCGTCATCGATCACTACGTCGGTGGCGGCTTCGGCTGCAAGGGCACGCCGTGGTCGCACGTGGCGCTCGCCGCGCTCGCCGCACGCGCCGTCGGCCGCCCGGTCAAGCTCATGCTGACCCGGCAGCAGATGTTCTCGCTCGTCGGGCATCGCCCGAGGACAATCCAGACGATCACGCTGGGCGCGACCACCGCCGGCAAGCTGACCGCGATCCGCCATGACGTGGTGTCCGAGACCTCGCGGTTCGACGACTTCGCCGAGCCGAGCGCGCTGCAGACGCGGCACCTCTACGCGTGCCCCAACGTGATCACATCGCACAAGCTGGTGCGGATCGATGTCCCGACGCCGACGTTCCAGCGCGCCCCGGGCGAGGCGACCGGCACGTTCGCGCTCGAGTCGGCGATGGACGAGCTCGCCGTCGCGCTCAAGCTCGACCCGGTCGAGCTGCGGATCCGCAATCACGCTGCGCGCGATGACGACGAGGACAAGCCGTTCTCGAGCAAGCAGCTGCTCGAGTGCTACCGGCGCGCCGCCGAGCGGTTTGGCTGGGCGAAGCGCAAGCCCGCGCCGCGCTCGATGCACGACGGGGCCGCGCTGATCGGCTGGGGCATGGCGACCGCGACCTATCCGGCAAAGATGTCGCCCGCGTCGGCGATCGCGCGCATGAAGCCCGACGGCACGCTGCTCGTGCAGGCCGGCACGCAGGACATCGGCACCGGGACGTACACGATCATGACCCAGATCGCCGCCGATGCGATGGGCATCCCCGTCGGCCAGGTGCGGTTCGAGCTCGGCGACACGGCGTTCCCCGAGACGCCGGTGTCGGGCGGCTCACAGACCGCGGCGAGCACCGGCACGGCGGTCAAGCTCGCGGTCGAGAAGCTGCGCGCACAGCTCACGGCACAGCGCCAGGTCCCCGACGAGCCGTGGGGCGCGATCGTCGCGCGCAGCGGCCAGGCCGAGCTCACCGCCGAGGTCAAGACCGAGAAGCGCGCCGAGACCCACTCGTTCCACTCGCACGGCGCGACGTTCGCCGAGGTGCGCGTCGACCCGGACACCGCCGAGGTCCGCGTGTCGCGCGTGGTCGCCGCATACGCCGCCGGCCGCATCCTCAACCCGCGCACCGCGCTCAGCCAGTACAAGGGCGGCATCGTGTGGGGCATCGGGCTGGCGCTGCAGGAGCACACCGTACGCGACCGCCGCACCGCGCGCGCGGTGACCCGCGACCTCGCCGACTACCACGTGCCGGTCCACGCCGATGTCCCCGATCTCGACGTGATCCTCGTCGAGGAGGACGATCCGTTCGTCAACTCGATCGGCGCCAAGGGCATCGGCGAGATCGGGATCACAGGCATCGGCGCCGCGCTCGCCAATGCGGTGTATCACGCCACCGGCAAGCGCATCCGAGACCTCCCGATCACGCTCGACAAGCTCCTCTAGGCGCTGGGCGATCGCCGTCGACGCGTGCGGCATGGCGCCGCGACCTGTGTCATGGTCACGCCAGAGGAGAACCGATGTCGATCATTCGCACGCTCACAGTGATGGCAGCGCTGACCGCGGCCCCGCTGGCCTGGGCCGATACGCCCAAGGCCGCGCCGGCCGAGAAGAAGGCCGACAAGCCCGCGGACAAGCCGGCGGCCAAAGCGGACGACAAGGCGGGCAAGAAGGAGCCGCTGTCGCAGGCCACCGCCGATCGCTTCATGGCGTTCTTCGACAAGCTCGTCGAGATCGTGGTCGCCAACAAGGACGACTGCACGAAGATGGCGAGCGCGGTCAACGCCCACGTCGACGCGAACCAGGCGCTGCTCAAGGAGATCGCCGATGCCAAGGCGTCCAACAAGGAGCCGCCGGCCGCGATGAAGGACCACGTGATGCAGAAGACCAAGGATGAGCTGCAGCCCGCGATGACGGCCAAGTGCAGCCAGGACAAGAGCGTGATGGCGGCGTTCAACCGGATCCGCCCGGGCGCGAAGACCAAGTAGCTACTTCGAGAACTTGTCCTCGCGGCGCTGGCCGAACAGCATGCGCTGCTCGAGGTGCGCGCGCTGCGCGACGTAGAATTCGCGCAGGAAGCGCTCGTCGTCGGCGACCTTACCCTGGTAGCCGATCTTGGCGCGGACCTTCTCGGCCACGGCCTGCACCGCCTCGCGATGCGCGGCGTCGGTCGGGCTGCCGCGCAGCACGCCCTCGAGGACCTGCAGCTCGTAGATGCCGTAGATCGAGAGCTGCGCGTCGCTGAATGCGTGGATGGGTGCGCCCGCCGCGCCGGGCGGCGCAGCCACCGAGGGTACGGCGACCGGGGCTGGCGCCGACTCGTCGACGAGGTCGGGCATGAGCACCACGCGCGGATGCAGCACCACGCGCGTGCCGGCGATCAGGTCGCCGACCCGGAGGCGGTCGCGGTTGAACAGCGGCATGAACAGGAACACGAACGCCCAGCCGCCGGCGAGGAGCCGCGCCCAGGTCGGCGCGCCCGGCCACACCAGGTGGCTCGCGAACAGGAAGCGCAGCGGCGTCCACACCTCGAGCTCGCGGACCAGGTTGCGCGCGAGGACGGCGCTGGTCTCGAGCTGGCCGCCGCGGGCGTCGATCACGCGGATGCCGATCTGGCGCTTGCCCGGCGTCGCGCCCTGCCAGCGGATCTCGAAGAACGCGAAGTAGAAGTTGAGGAGGAAGAACGCCAGCACGACGATCGCGGCGGTGAGCCACGAGTCGGCGCCACCGACCGCGCTCGTCAGGCCCCACAGGATCCCGACCGCGAGCACGATCTGCAGCAGCAGGTCGAGCAGGAACGCCGCCGCGCGATCGCCCGCGCGCGCGAGCGTGAAGCGCAGCGGAATTCCTTCGGGGGTGACGATCGACCGCACCATCCTGGGGTCATCGCCGCGCAGCGCATCGATCATCGGGCGACCCGGGACACGGGGCACTCGCTTCGGAGCATCCGTCGCTACGCTCATCGAGCGACCTCCGCGCGACGCCGCCCGACGAACCCGAAGTAGTAGATCCACCATGCGGACGTCGCGGCCGCGACCGCGAACCGGATCGGCACGCTGGTCACGGTCTGGCGGAATACGCCCTCGATCAGACCTGCGATGAACAGCATCGCGACCGCACCGACGACGATCACCGCCGCCTCGCGCCCGTGCTCGCGCAAGCTGTCCATCCGGGTGTGCGCACCGGGGAACACGAGCGCGTGGGCGAGCAAGAGGCCGCCGGCGCCGCACAGGATCACGGCGGTGAGCTCGGTCGCACCGTGCGGCAGCATCCACGCCCACAGATCGACGGCGAGCCCGCGCGAGGCGAACAGCGCCGCGAATGCGCCGAGGACCAGGCCGTTGTAGAACAGCAGCAAGAGCGTCGGCAGCCCGGCGACGAACCCGGTGGCGAACGCGAGGATGCCGATCCGCGCGTTGTGCGAGAACAGGCTCGCGGCGAACGTCGCGAGGATCCCGGACCCCGATTCGGTGTGATAGAGGCCTTCGCGCAGCTCGGCGGTCGACGACGCGGGCGTGCGGCCCTGGGCCATCTCGCCGGCGAAGGCGTAGTAGTAGTCGAGGTCGCCGCGCGTCAGCTGGTAGGCCGCGATCGCCGCCGCGATGGTGACCAGCGCCGCGACGAGGAGGTGCCACTTCGCGCGCCGCACGGTCGCCGGCAGGCGCCACCACACGAAGTCGGCGAGCTGGCGCCGCAGATGCTGGCGCGTGCCGTAGACCACGAAGTACGCGCGCCCGACGAGGTTCTCGAGGTAGTCGGTGAGCGCGCGATCGAGCGAGATGCTGCGCGCGACCGACAGCGACGACAGCGTCGCGCGATAGAGGTGGGGCAGGCGCGCGAGCTGCTCGGCCGACAGGTTGCGCAGCCCGCGCTTGTCGGCGGTGGCGAGGAGCTCCTCGAGCGCCTTCCACGTGGCCTCGCGCTCGCGGCGGAACTCGACGCTGCGCATCTGCGGACGAGCTGCCGCGGGGGCCGCCATCAGAACAGCTCCCGGCGCTTGATGTCGAGGTAGCGGTTGACCAGCGCCATCGAGAACGCCGCCGGCGCGGCGTCGATGCAGTGCGCGCCGGCGCGGCGCAATCGCTCGAGCACGATGTGGCGCTCGCGCGCGAAGTCGCCGGCGACGACCGCCTCATGCAGCGCGCCCAGCGACCGCGGGCGGGCGAGCGCGCGGGTCTCGAGCGACGGATCGCGCACGGCGACGAACAGCACGAGGTGGCGGCGCGCGAGCCGCGCGATGTTGTCGATCATGAGCTCGGCGGTCACCGTGTCGAGGAAGTCGGTGAACAGCACGACGAGCGAGCGCCGGCGCAGCCGGGTCGACAGCTCGGCGAGCGTGAGCGTGTAGTTGGTCTCGACGCGGCGGTAGTCGATCTCGGCCGACATCGCCTGCAGGCGCTGGAAGGTGTGCATGCCGCCCGCGGGCTCGGCCCACTGGCGCACGCGATCGTCGAACCCGAGCAGACCGACGCGGTCCCCGGTGCGCAGGCAGAACCAGCCGAGCAGGATCGCGGCGTTGATCGCGTGATCGAGCTTGGGCACGCCGTCGAGCGGCTCGCTCATCAGCTGGCCGGCGTCGACCGCGAGCACGACCTGGTGGTTGCGCTCGGCGCGAAACTCCTGGCACAGGAGCTTTCGGTGGCGCGCCGACGACTTCCAGTCGATCGCGCGGTGATCGAGGCCGGGGACGAACTCGCGCAGCGCCTCGAACTCCGAGCCGTCGCCGAGGAACTTCTCGATCTTGAGGCCCGCCATGAAGTTGCGATCGGAGAACATGCGGAGCGCGACCGCGCGGACGGCCCCGAGGTTCGGCACCACGCCGACGCGCTGGCCGATCGGTGCCGCGATCCGCTTCTCGATGAGGCCGAGCGGCCCGGTCCAGCGCACGTGCACCGCGCGCAGCGCGTGATCGCCGCGGCGGCGCGGGGCGAGCGTCACGCGGGCCTCGGCGCGCGCGGGCCCTGCGTCGGCGTCGCGCTGCAGCGCGATGCGGATCGGCGGCTGGGGCGCGAGATCGTCGTCGAGCTCGGCGACAAGCTCGAGCTCGGTGCCGCGCCGCCCGGCGGCCAGCTCGATCACGGCGGTGGCGGTCTCGCCGATGAACATCTGCGCGGGCACGCGCGCGGTGATCTGCAGCCTGCGCCGGGGCAATGCGAGCACGCCGTCGAGCCCCGCGAGCAGCACCGCGGCGGCCAGGTATGCCACCCACACGGTCCACAGCCGGGGATGGATCGCCACCGCGCCGAGCGACAGCAGGATCCCGGCGAGGAACACGAGCAAGCAGCGCAGCGTCGAGCGCATGGCCGGGCTTCGTCGGTCGCCGCTAGCGCGGCACCGGCACCTGGTCGAGGATCTGGCGGATCGCCGCCTCGGTGGTGAGCCCCTCGATCTCGGCGCCCGGTGCGAGCACCACGCGGTGGCGCAGCGCGGGCACGGCGAGCGCCTTGATGTCGTCGGGCAGGACGAAGTCGCGCCCCGCGAGCGCCGCGTAGGCGCGGCTCGCCGTGGTCAGCATGTTCGCCGCGCGCGGCGAGGCGCCGAACGCGATGCTCGGTCGCTCGCGCGTCGCGCGCACCAGGTCGACGATGTAATCGAGGATGGCGTCGCTCGTGCGGACCTGCTGCACGGCCTGGCGCATCGCGATCAACAGCCCGAGATCCGCGACCGGGCGAATGCCGAGCTCGGCGAGCCGCGGCATCGTCGTGCGGTGGCCGTGGCGGCGCACGACATCGCGCTCCTCGTCGCGCGACGGATAGCCGATCACCACCTTGAACAGGAAGCGATCGAGCTGTGCCTCGGGCAAGAGGTACGTGCCTTCTTGCTCGATCGGGTTCTGGGTCGCGATGACCATGAAGCCATCGCCCAGCTCGTGGTGAATGCCGTCGACGGTGACCGCGCGCTCCTGCATCGCCTGCAAGAGCGCCGCCTGGGTCTTGGGCGGCGTGCGGTTGATCTCGTCGGCGAGCAACAGCTGCGTGAAGATCGGGCCCTTGGTGAGCGTGAAGCTGTTGGTCTGGAAGTTGAACAGGTTGGTGCCGATGATGTCGCCCGGCATGAGGTCGGGCGTGAACTGCACGCGGCCCAGCTCGAGCGATAGCCCCGCGGCGAACGCGCGCGCGAGCAGCGTCTTGGCGGTTCCGGGCACGCCCTCGAACAGGATGTGGCCCTCGCACAGGACCGATACCAGCAAGAGATCGATCGCCGGGTCCTGCCCGACGACCGCGAGGTGAACCTGCTCGCGCAGGCGCAGCGCAACTTCACGAACGGCTGTCAGTTCCATGCGGATGTCCTTGGGTCATCTCGATGCGCCAGCGAAACACCTGATCGGCGGCCTCGACGGTGCGCGCCGGCGTGTCGGCGGCCTCGACGGCCTGCTCGAGCTCCGCCAGCGCGACCGCGCCGCCGCGCGCCTTGCGCACCTCCTCGAGCCACGCGGCAGCCGCCGCCGGGGCGAGCGACGGTGCATGCAGCGCCTGGCGCACCACCCCGACGGTGAGCTGCAGGTACCTCCGCAGCGCGTGCGCGTGGTGCCCGCCGTACTGGAGGAGCGCCGCGGTGTTGCGGATCAGGAAGTCCTTGCCCGGTGCGAGCGGCGGCGGGGCCTCGCGGCGCGGGCCGAACCGCACCATCGCGGCCCACACGACGAGCAGCGCGCACACCGCGACCTGCAGCGTCGCGAGCACGAGCGGAAACTCCAGCAGCAGGCGGACCAGGCTCGGCGACTGCGCATAGCCGTGCATGGTCTCGTCGATCACGACCGGGCCGTCCTCGCGCAGGCTATCCATGAGATTGATCGCGAAGCGCGCGTTCGCGGGCGCCCGCAGCCCGAAGTTGCTCAGCACATCGGGATCGCTCAGCACGTACACCGCGCTGTCGTCCGAGCGGCCCTTCACGCCGTCCACCAGGCTGGTCCCGACAGTATGGGTCTTCCGCGGGGTGAACAGGCCCGATCCCTCGGCCAGCTGCAGATCGCGAACGACCGGCGAGTCATTGCGCTCGGTGTCGGTCGTGAACGTCTTTCCGGACAGCCGCACGATCGTAGAGTCCTTGACCCCGAGCGCTTCCATCACGGCAGTGACCTCGTCGACCGGCAAGAGGTGGGCGTCCTCGATCCAGGCCTTGCCGCGCTCGGCCGAGCCGTACCACTTGGGCAACACCACCAGGCTCCTCGATGCGCTGTCGACGAGCCGCTTCAATCGATCGCGCGACGCCGCATCGGTGACGGTGGGCTCGATGATCACGAGCAGACCGTCTCGCGCCTTGTCGGCCGAGTCGTTGCGGCTGACGATGACCGGTACGTCGAGCTTTTCGAGCAGCCGCACCAGTCCCTGGTGGCCGATCGCCGACACCGAGTAAGCGTCCGCGCCCGCCGAGCGCTGGCTCGTCGGATCGTCGCCGGCGATCGTGAGCGCGACCGCGACCACGAGCGAGACCGCGCTCACGCCGATCACCGCGATCAGCGCGGGCCGGGCGAACGGGCTGGTCACGCCGCCGCCTGTGCGCGCGGCGCCCCTGCGAACGCCTGGGCGAACACGTGGAACTGGCGACGGCAGCGGTCGTAGTCATCGACACCGGCAGGCTCGTCGCCGAAGTGCGTGATCTCGACGGCGGTGATCAGGCCGGCGAGCGCGGTCCTGGCATCGGCGATGAGCGGCACGCGCGCGAGGACCTCGCGGCTGGTGTCGGCCGGAGCGACCTGCACCGAGGCGCTGCGCGCCAGCTCGCGGAGCGTGCGCAGGAGCAGCGTGTGGATCGCCTCGGCGAACTGGCCGCGCCGCGCGAGCTCGTCGGCATCCTCGAGCGGTCGCTCGATGATCGCCCCGGCCGCGCTGCGGCGGACGCGCTCGGCCTCGAGCGGAAGCCGCGCATCGCCGCCAAACCTCGACAGCTCGGTGAACAGCCACGCCGCACCGAGCACGCCGACGGCGATCACGAGCCCCCACATCAGGAAGTACATCAGGCTCGAGACCGCGTGCGGCTCCTCGCGCTGGCGCACGTCAACCTGCGCGCTGCGACCGCGGTCACCCGCGCTGCCATCGGCGCGGCGCCCGGGCAGCGGGATCGTGCGCGCGCCGCCGCCGGTCGTCGCGGCCGGCAGATCCGCCTGGTACTCGTCGTCGAGGACGCTGCGCCGCGCCTCCTCGATGCGGGCGGCCGCCGCGGGATCGTCCGCCGTGCGATGCACCGGCGTCGTCGGCTCGTCGTCCTCCGAGCCGCTCTCGCGTCGCTCCGCGCGGTCGCCGGCGGCCGGTGGCACGGTCTGCGCCGGCGCGGCGCGCTCGCCGGGCGGCGCCGGCCCATCCCAGGGATCGCGCTGCGCGTGCGACGATGCCGCAGCCGCAACGAGGACCGTCGCGACCACCACCAGCCTCGCGACGTGTCCAGTCACCCGCACCCGCCGAACATCGCACATCGCTCGCCGGCCCACCACCGCGTGCGATAGTCGACGGGCGCATGAAGCACCTGCTCCGACGGCACGCCGCCGCCCTCGCGATCGCCGTCGCCGCCGTCGCACTCGCGGTGTGCTTCGCGATCGGCGTGCTGCGCCACACGCGGCCGTTCGGGCTGCCGCTCGATGATGCCTACATTTACCTGACCTACGCCCGCCAGCTGGGGCGCGGCCAGCCATTCACCTACTTCGACGGCGGCGGCTATTCAGCAGGATCGACCAGCGTTCTGTGGCCGATGCTGCTCGCTCCCTTCTGGAGCCTGGGTGCGCGCGGCCACGCGCTGCTCTGGGTGTCGTTCGCGCTGTGCACGGCGCTCTACGCAGCGACCCTGGTCGCCTGCTATCGGCTCGTCCGCACGATCGCCGGCGAGCTCGCGGGCGTCGTCGCCGCAGCGCTCGTGCTCGCGATCGCGCCGTTCGCGTGGACCGCGCTGGCTGGCATGGAGGTCGCCTTCGCGAGCGCGCTGCTGCTGGCGACGATCCTCTTGCTCGCGCGCGCCCCGCGCGAGGGCCCACCGCCGCGCCTGCTCGCCGCGTGCCTCGCCGCGACCTCGCTGTCGCGCCCCGAGGCGATGATGCTCGTCGTTGCCGTGATCGCCGTCGCCGTCGTTAACCGGTTGCGCCAGCGCGACCTGCGCGCCGCGGTGTGGTGGGCCGTGCCACTGGTCGCGCCGGCGCTGTGGCTCGCCGCCAACCGCGTGTTCGCCGGTCATCTGATGCCGAACACCGGCGTCGCCAAGAGCCATTTCTACCTGCCGGGCTTCGACTGGGACTACTGGTGGCGCGCGGTGAGAGGGCAGACCACCGCCGCGGTCAGGCAGCTGTTCTGGGCGCCGACGAGCCCGCTGGTGTGGCCGCGGCTCGTCGCCGTGCTGTGGCTCGCCGGTGCGGTCTTCGTGCTGCGCTGGGCGCACCGCGAACGACGCTGGCTGGTCGGCGCGCTGATCGCGCTCTCGCCGCCGGTGCTCGTGCTGGCCGTCATCGCGTCGTCGGGCGCGTGGAGCTTTCATAACTATCGCTACATCGCACCGGTGTTCCCGCTGATCATGGCCACCGCGGCGTGCGTGCTCGCGCCGCTCGCGCCCCGGGCCCCCGGTGCCGCGCCCCGCCGCATCGCCGCGCGCATCGCACCACCGCTCGGCGCCGCCGCGTTCATCGCCGCGCTGTGGTGGGCGGCCGTGCCCGCGATGCGCGACGACATCGCGCTCTATGCGCAGAATGCGACCGACCTCAACCGCCAGGTCGTGACGCTGGGCGACTACATCCATCGCAAGCTGCCCGGCGCATCGATCATGCTGCACGACGCGGGCGCGATCTCGTACTACGGAGACAGCCGGGTCTACGACATGCTCGGCCTGGTCACCAACCACCAGGCCGAGGTCGCCAACAACGGCCCGGGCGCGCGCTTCGAGTTCCTCGAGGACCTGCCCGACGACCAGCGCCCGACGCACTTCGCCTACTACCCGCGATGGATGGGCCAGGATGAATTCTACGGCCAGGTCTTGCTCGCCACGCCGCTTCGGCCCGCGTTCTCGCGCCGACGGCTGATCGGCGACTCCGACATGCAGATCATCGCCGCCGTGTGGGACCACGTGCACACCGCCGAGCGTCCGCTCGATCCGGCCTCGGGCACGCTCTCGGGCTGGCACCTCGCCGATCGCGTCGACATCGCCGATGTCGCCGACGAGCACGCGCATCGCTGGTCCGGCGATCTCGGCCGGCGCAGCTTCGGCGATCCGACCGCGCGGTGGTCGCTGTTTCACCGCGAGGTGCGCGCGACCGGCCTCGTGCTCGACGGCGGCCGCACGATCCGCGGCGGCGCCGAGCAATTCACGATCTCCGTCGAGCCCGGTCGCCCGCTGCGCCTCGTCATGCGCACCGGCGGCCAGCCGAGCTACCCCTGGCACGAGAAGCTCGCCGGCCCCGCGCACGTCGTGGTGTCGACCGCCGCGGGCCGCGCCGAGGCCACGCTTCCGGCCGCGACCGGCCCGCTCGTCGAGGTCGCCTTCGATCTGCCCGCGCCCGCCGCGCCCACCGTCACCGTGCGGGTCACCGCCTCGGGGCCGTACCGCGTGTTTCACTACTTCGCGCTTCAGCCCGACGGCAGCTGACGCACGACCCGCGCGCCGAGCAGGCCCGCCGCCAGATACGCGATCGCACCGACGACGAACGTCGCCGTGAACCCGCCGTAGATCGCGATCACCGTCGCGATCACCGTGCCGATCACGCTGGTCGCGCCGTTGACGCCCCAGCCCCACGGGATGAGCGGACTGCCGGCGTCGGCGAGCACGCGCACGATCGCCGGGATCATCGCGCCCATGAGCACGCCGCTCGGCGCGACCAGCACGGCCGTGAGCAGCACGCGCACCATCAGCGACGCGCCGATCATCGCGTGCAGCACCGCGGGCAGCGCGAACCCGCCGAGGACCGCCAGCGCGGCGAGCCCGACGCCCGCGACGAGCATCACGCGGCCCAGGCGCGCCACCGCGAAGCGCGACGACAGCGCGGCCCCCGCCGCCGTGGTGACCAGCAGCGCGAACAGGACCACGACCAGCGAGTACGACGGGTGGCCCAGGAACAGCGTGAAGCGCTGGAGCAGCGCGATCTCGACGATCATGAACGCGAGCCCGACCAGCCCGAAGTACACGAGCACCGCGGCGTGGCCCTGCGTCACCGAGCCCGCACCCTGACGCCGCCAGTGGATCACCAGCGGCGCGATCACGAACGCGACCGCGAGCGCGACCACCGAGCCGAGCGAGAT
>DATIPJ010001030.1:0-8960 GCA_035472155.1 Kofleriaceae bacterium | reverse complement strand
GGCGGCGACCGGCGAGGGGCTCGATGCGCGGCTGTTCGAGATCGTGCACCACCTGCACCGCGGCCTGCCGCTGATCATCGACGAGGCCGAGCGCACGCAGTTCGCCGAGCTCGCGATGACGAGCGCGCTGCGCGCGCGGCGGTCGGGCGCATTCGATGTCGCCGCTGCCGCGCTACGCGCCGTGTGCGCCATCCGCGACTGGCGGCACCACCACGCGACCGCGTTCACGGCGCACCTAGAGCTCGCCCGCGTGCTGTCGCTCGACGGGCAGCACCGCGAGGCGCGCGAGATCGTCCGCGGCGCGCACCCGCACGCCACCGACCGCGAGCGCGCGACGCTCGGCGCGCTCGAGATCACGCTGTGCGCCAACCTCGGCCTGCTTTCCCAGGCGCTCGCCACCGGCCGGCGCGCCGCTGGGCTGCTCGGTGTCGAGCTGCCCGACGACCCCGCGGAGATCGAGCGCCAGCTCGCCGGCGAGCTCGCCGCGATCCTGGCAGCGGTGGCGGATCGGCCGGTCGAGCGATGGATCGACCTGCCGGCCATGACCGATCCGGCGACCCTCGAGACCGCCGCGATCCTGATCCACTGCACCGCTCCGGCCTACCAGTGCGAGCCGGCGCTGATGGCGCTGCTCGGCGCCAAGCTCGTCGCGCTGTCGCTGCGCCACGGCAACTGCACCGCGTCCCCGCACGGCTACGGCACGCTCGCGATCACGCTGTGGGTGATGGGGCACTACGACGCCGGGTTCCAGTTCGGCAAGCTGGCGGTCGACGTCGCGCACCGGCTCGGCGTGCAGGCCGAGGCGCAGGCGCCCTCCGTCGAGTACATGTTCGCGGCATTCGCTGCGCCGTGGCGGCTCCCCCTCGGGGACAGCATCGCGCTGCTGAGCGCGACCGTGGCGCGGGCGATCAAGGCCGGCGACCTGGTCTACGCCGGCTTCGCGATCAGTGACGAGGTCGCCTACCGGCTGGTCCATGGTGAGCGGCTCGACGATGTCGTGGAGTGCGCGCGGCACTACCGGAAGCTGTGCAGGCGGCTCGGCCTGCATGACATCGGCGCGGTCCTCGGCTGGTACATCGCTCATGCCCAGGCGTGGACCGGCACGTCGCTCGAGCCCGACGAGAAGGCGATCGATTTCGCCGCGACCGAGCACTGGCTCGCCTCGAAGAACCGATCGCGCACCGGCCTCGCGATCTTCCGCATGATCGAGCTCGAGCGCCGGTACTGGGCAGGCGACCTGCGCGGCGTGCTCGAGCTCGCGCACCGGCTCGGCCCGGTCCAGGACACCTCGGCGGCCAAGCTCCACAACGCCGAGGTCCGGCTCTACACGGCCCTCGCGGCGATCGCGGTCGACGCGGCCGGCGAGCACGCGCCGCTGATCGCCGCCTACCGCGACGACCTCGCGCGCTACGCAGACGCCAACCCCGCCGGCTTCCGCCACATGGCCGCGCTGGTCGACGCCGAGCTCGCCCGGGTGCGCGGCGACGTCGGCGCCGCGATCGCGATGTACGACGCCGCGATCGACGCGGCCGCCGAGCACGGCTTCGTCAAGCACGAGGCGATCGCCCACGAGCTCGCCGCCGGGTTCTGGATCGAGCGCGCCAAGCCTGCGTTCGCCGCCGTGCACCTCGGCAAGGCGCGCGACCTGTGCCACCACTGGGGCGCCCGCGGGCGGGTGCGCGAGCTCGAGCTCCGGCGGCGCCGGCTGGGCGCCACCAGCGCGCTGAACGACACCTCGCGCTCGACGAGCGCCATCACCAGCACGCTCGACTTCGCCACCGTGCTCAAGGCCAGCCAGACGCTCGCCACCGACATGGTGCTCGACAGCCTGCTCGCCCGCATGATGGAGATCATCATCGAGAACACCGGCGCGCAGACCGGCTCGATCGTCCTCGATCACGGCGGGCTGTTCGTGCACGCGTCGAAGGCCCCCGGCGCCGAGATCTCGGTCGGCGGCCCGGTGCCGCTCGCCAGCGCGCCTGATGTCTCGGCCGGCATCGTCAACTATGCGATGCGCACCTCGGAGTGCATCGTGCTCGGCGACGCGACCCGCCACCCGACGTTCCGCAGCGACCCCTACGTGCGCGAGCGCCGGCCGCGCTCGGTGCTGTGCCTGCCGATCGCGCACAAGGAGCGCATGATCGGCGCGATCTACCTCGAGAACAACCTGGTCGCCGATGCGTTCACCGTCGAGCGACTCGATGCGCTCGGCATCCTGGTCGCCCAGCTCGCGGTCTCGATCGAGAACGCGATGATCTTCGCGCGGCTCGAGGACCTGGTCGCCGAGCGCACCCGCGCGCTGACCGAGGCCAACCACCAGCTGCGCGTGCAGTCGCTCGCCCGCGAGCGCATGGAGTCGCAGCTCCGGCTCGCCCAGAAGCTGCAGTCGGTCGGCCAGCTCGCCGCGGGCATCGCCCACGAGATCAATACCCCGATGCAATACATCGGCGACAACGCCGCATTCCTCGACGACGCGCTGCGCTCGCTGCTCACGCTGGTCGACGCCTACCGCGCCGCGATCGCCGCCACCGCCGACCCGGCGACCGCCGCCGAGGTCCACCGGCTCGAAGACGAGCTCGACCTCGAGTACCTGCGCGGCAATGCGTCCGAGGCATGCGCCAACGCGCGCGAAGGCGTGCAGCGCGTCTCCCAGGTCGTCACGGCCATGAAGACCTTCTCGCACCCCGATCAGCGAGAGCAGAGCTCGGTCCCGCTCGCCGCGGCGCTCGAGAACACGCTGGTCGTCGCGCAGAACGAGTATCGCCACGTCGCCGATGTCGTCACCGACTTCGCCGACCTCCCCGAGGTCGTGTGCCACCGCGGCGAGCTCAACCAGGTGTTCCTCAACCTGATCATCAACGCCGCGCACGCGATCCAGGAGGTCGTCAAGCAGCGCGGCGGCCGCGGCACGATCGCGATCCGCACCCGGCGCGACGGCCCCGACACCGTCGTCATCGCCATCTCCGACACCGGCGGCGGCATCCCCGAGGCGATCCGCGACCGCGTGTTCGATCCGTTCTTCACCACCAAGGACGTCGGCCACGGCACCGGCCAGGGCCTGGCCCTCGCGCGCACCGCGATCGTCGATCGCCACGGTGGAACGATCAGCTTCGAGACCCAGCTCGGCGAGGGCACCACGTTCTTCGTGCGCCTGCCGATCCGCGGCTGGTCCGCCACCCGCGTCGCCGCCGCCAGCTGATCGCTGGCTCGGTCAGGCGCAACCGTCGAGCATGCGCGCCGCCTCGAGCTCCATCGGCTGGGGCTCGGGGATGCGAAGCTCCGCCCAGCCGCGCTCGAGCGCGCCGAGCAGCACCTCGAACGGCTGTGCGCCCGCCACCGTGAACCGGCCGCCGAACACGTAATACGGCACGCCGGTGATCCCGAGCTGCCGCGCGACCGACTCATCGCGCCGGACCTCCGTCGCACATCGATCGCCCGCGAGCAGCTCGGCGACCTCCGCGGCGTCGAGCCCGACCTGCCCCGCCAGCTCGGCGAGCACCTCGCGGTCGGCGATCGCGCGCCCCTCGACGTGCATCGCGCGCATCATCCGCTCGAACAGCGCGCCCTGCTTGCCCGACCGCACCGCCAGCTGCAGCACCCGGTGCGCATCGAACGTGCTCGCCGCGCGCATCCGATCGAGCCGCAGCTCGAGCCCCGTGCGCTGCCCCTCCTCCGTCACATGATCGATCATCGCCTGCGCCTGCGGCACGGGCATCCCGTATCGCCGCGCGAGCTGCTCGACGCCCCGCGGCGCCGCCTCCGCCGCCCGCGGCGCCATCGGATCGAGCTCGAAGGCGCGCCACACGATCTCGACGCGCTCGCGGTGCGCAAATCGCCCGAGCGCGCGATCGAGCTGTCGCTTGCCGATGTAGCACCACGGGCAGGCGACGTCGGCCCAGACGTCGACACGTACCTTCGACACGCGCCGGACTCTACCCGCGTGCGCATGGACCCGGGGCTCGATCGCTGCCGCATGACGCGGCACCCGCACCGGGGCCGCATCCCTCGCGGTCGGCTCCCGACCTGGCCACGCCCTCGAGCGCAGCTCCCGCGACCGCCCCTCACGGGAGCGCGTGCTCACCTCGTGAAGTCGACCACCACGCGCGCGAGCGCTTCGCCGCAGTCCTCTTGCAAGAAGTGCCCGCCGCCCGCGATCGTCGGATGCGCGCGCCCCATCGCGCCCGGGATCAGCTTCTGCATCACGCGCTCGCTGCCGCGCGTGATCGGATCCTGGTCGCTGAAGGCCGTCAAGAACGGCTTGTCCCAGCGCTGCAGCACCTCCCACGCGGCGCGGTTCGCCGCCGACGCGGGATCATCGGGCCGCGTCGGCACCAGCAGCGGAAACTGCCGCGCGCCTGCCTTGTAGCGCTCGTCTGGAAACGGCGCCTCGTACGCCGCGACCACCTCGGGCGCGAGCTGCGTGCGACAGCCATTTCGAATGATCCCGCCAATCGGCAGCTCGGGCACGCTCTGCGAGAATCGCTGCCACGCAAAGAACGCCTCGGGCGTCTTGTGGTCGCCGGTCGGCAATCCCGTGTTCGCCGCGACGATCGCCGCGAACCGATGTGGCTGCTCCGCCGCCAGGCGCAGCCCCAAAAGCCCGCCCCAGTCCTGGCACACCAGCACGACATCGCGCAGATCGAGCGCACCCACCAGCGCCGCCAGCCAGTCCATGTGGCGCTGATACGTATAGTCCTCGCGCGCAGCCGGCTTGTCCGAGCGGCCAAAGCCGACCAGATCCGGCGCAACCGCCCGCATTCCGGCGCTCACCAGCACCGGGATCATCTTGCGATACAGATAGCTCCACGACGGCTCGCCGTGCAGCAGCAGCACGGTCGTCCCGCTGCCTTCGTCGACGTGGTGCATCCGCACGCCACCGACATCGACATAGCGCGGCTCGAACGAATATCCGGGCAGCTCGCGAAACCGCTCGTCGGGCGTACGCAGAATCTCCATCCGGCGAACCTAGCAGACCCAACGCGCGCTGCTTCGACCTGCGCGATTGCGTTATGATTCGACGAATGAGCAATGATGGTCGCGGTAGAGGGCCGAGTGGCCCACCCCAGCCGGGCCCGCCGTGGCCACAGCCCTCGGCTCCCGGCCAGCCGCCCGCCGCTCAGCCGGCCTACGGCCCGCCGCAGATGCCCCAGAGCCAGCCGCAACAACCGTACGGCCAGCCGCAACAACCGTACGGCCAACCGCAACAACCGTACGGCCAGCCGCAACAACCACCGTTCGGCCAACCGCACTATGGCCAACCGCAACCGCCGCAGTTCGGTCAACCGCAATCGCCAGGCGGAGTCGCGGCAGGAGCCGCACCTCAACCGAATCGCGGATTCCCACAACAAGGACAGCACGGGCAATCGCAGCAACCCGGCTTCGAGCAGGCGCATGGCCAGCCACCGCCCCATGGGCTGCCACCTCATGGGCAGCCACCTCATGGGCAGCCACCTCATGGGCAGCCGCCCCATCCAGGTCAAGCGCCCGGCTTCGGGCCGCAGCAAGCGCACTCGGCGCAGCAACCGGGTTACGGCGCGCGGCCGGCGCCCGCCGGCGTGCCTCGGCAGACGCACCTGATCTCGACCGTGCAGGCGCCGCGCGGGCACGGCTTCGGCGCGATGGCCGCGCTATCGATTCGCCGCGCGTTCCGGCTGCGCATCGAGCCCAACGAGATCCTCGAGGACGAGCGCGCTGCGATGACCGCGGCGCGGCCGCCGATCACCGACGAGACCCAGCAGGCCTTCATGGCATGGCGGCGCTCGGTGCTGTTCATGGCTGCGCTCCTCATGATCCCGGTGGCGATCCTTCACGCGTACGAGAACCTGAAGGAGCTCGACAACGTGCCCGAGGGCTGGAAGGCGCTGACCTACCTGAGCGTCGTCGTCGAGGCTGGCTTCGCGGTCTTCCTGTGGACTCAGGTCGGACGCTGGACGAAGTGGAAGCGCCAGGCGCGCACGCTGTCGTGGGCGTGGCTGATCTACTTCCTGACGCCCTTCCTGGTGTTCCTGTATCCGCTCGCGTCCGCGTTCGATTTCGGCGACGCCGGCCCCGAGCAGCGCCATCAGATGCAGGTCGCAGTCGGCTTTCTGATCGGCGCGCAGGCGCTCGTCTCGCTCGCGCCGAAGGTGATCTCGCTGCTGCAGGGCCTCATTCGCGCGTCGATCGCGACCAAGACGCTCTTTCCGGGCGCGTCGGCGCCGGGGTGGCTGATGGTGATGGCCGCGCCGCTCTACATGATCATCTTCTACATCTTCGTGCTGCTGCCCTATCACTTCACCGGCAGCGGCCTGGTCGTCGTCGGGATGTTCCTCGTCCTCGCCGCCAAGGGCACGCTCGTGCGCGCCGGCCTCGGCCTCACCAAGCCGATGCAGGACGAGCTCGCGCGGACCGCGACCACCAAGACGCTCCGGCTCTGGATGGCGCTGCTGATCGGCGGTGCCGCGTGCATCGTCGGCGGGCTCTGGAGCCTGGTGTCCAAAGCGTCGGCGCTGACCCTGGTCAACTTCGCCCTCAGCATGGGCTCCAACATCCTGGTGCTCACGCTGATCGCCACCGATGCCCTGATCACGGCGCTCGACCGCGCACGCGGCACCACGCCCGAGGAGCGCCGGCTCGCCGACGAGGCCGCCGCAGACGTCGCGGCATTCACGGCCGCTGGATCGCACGACCCCGCCTGACGCACCGCCGGGCACGCCTGACTCGCACAGCGCGATCGTAATCACCGCGCGCGGCCCGCGGGCGATTTCGTCGTGCGCCTTCAGTTTCTGAGCTTGTAGCCGGTCTTGAACACCCAGCGGATCGCGATCAGGCAGATCGCCAGAAAGCCGAGCGTCATGCCAAAGCTGATCGTGTGCGAGACATCGGCGGTGTCGTAGAGGCTCCAGCGAAAGCCATTGATCAGATAGACCACCGGATTGAACAGCGTCACCTTCTGCCAGAACGGCGGCAGCATCGTGATCGAGTAGAACGCGCCGCCGAGAAACGTCAGCGGGGTGATCACCATGAGCGGAATCGTCTGCAGCTTCTGGAAGCTATCGGCCCACAGGCCGATGATGAATCCGAACATGCTGAACGAGACCGCGGTGAGCACGAGGAACGCCAGCGTCCAGATCGGGTGCACGATCTCGTACGGCACGAACACGCGCGCCGTGATGAGGATCAGGATCCCGAGCATGATCGACTTGGTCGCGGCCGCGCCGACGTAGCCGATCACGACCTCGGCATACGACACCGGCGCGGACAGAAGCTCGTAGATCGTGCCTGACCACTTCGGCAGATAGATGCCGAACGACGCGTTCGAGATGCTCTCGCCGAGGAGCGACATCATCACCAGCCCGGGGATGATGAACGCGCCGTAGGCGACGCCGCTCACCTGCCCCATGCGCGAGCCGATCGCGGAGCCGAACACCACGAAGTAGAGCGAGGTCGAGATCACCGGCGACGCGATGCTCTGCATCAGCGTGCGGAAGGTCCGCGCCATCTCGAAGCGATAGATCGCGCGGATCGCGTAGGTGTTCATTGCGGGCTCCTCACCAGGTTGACGAAGATGTCCTCGAGCGAGCTCTCGCTGGACTTGAGATCCTTGAAGTCGATGCCGTGGTCGGAGAGCTTGCGCAAGAGCTCGGCGATGCCGGTGTTCTCGCCCTGCGCGTCGAAGGTATAGGTCAGCGTGTGGCCGTCGGCGGACAGCTCGAGCGGATAGCCGGAGAGCCCCGCCGGCAGCCCCGCGAGCCCGCTCTGGAGCTGCAGCGTCAGCTGGCGCTTGCCGAGCTTGCGCATCAGCACCGCCTTGTCCTCGACGAGGATCAGCTCACCCTTGCGGATGACGCCGATCCGGTCGGCCATCAGCTCGGCCTCCTCGATGTAATGCGTGGTCAGGATGATCGTCACGCCGCTCTCGCGCAGCTCGCGAACCATCTGCCACATGTCGTGGCGGAGCTCGACGTCGACGCCCGCGGTCGGCTCGTCGAGGAACAGGATGCGCGGCTCGTGCGACAGCGCCTTAGCGATCATCACGCGGCGCTTCATGCCGCCCGACAGCGTCATGATCTTCGAGTCCTTCTTGTCCCACAGCGACAGCGCGCGCAGCACCTTCTCGATGTGCGCCGGGCTCCGCCGCTTGCCGAACAGCCCGCGCGAGAATGTCACCGTCGCCCACACGGTCTCGAACGCGTCGGTCGACAGCTCCTGCGGCACCAACCCGATCTTTTCGCGTGCGGCGCGAAAATCGCGCGCGATGTCATGCCCGTCGGCGATCACGGTACCCGAGGTGGCGTTGACGATGCCGAACACGATGTTGATCAGCGTCGTCTTGCCGGCGGCGTTGGGGCCGAGCAGCGCGAAGATCTCGCCGCGGCGGATATTCAGATCGACGCGCCGCAGCGCCTGGAAGCCGCTGGCGTATGTCTTGGTGAGACCCGAGATCGAGACGATCGGTTGCGCCGAGTCCTTCTCGGGTGCGGTGGCAGGCAGCATGCCGCCAACCTTGAGGTGGTCCGCCCCGAATTCAAACGGCGGGCGCTGCCAAAAACGCTGGAACTCGCGCTCCCTACCCGATCGGCGAGCGTCGCAGGAGCCCCAAGCGCCGTTCATTGTCGCACCCCTGCGCCGCTCGCCAGCCGCCCACGGGCGTGATCGAGGCGCTCGAGTGCAACCCCACCGCACGACCAGCGACCTGCCCTCCGCTCGCGGCCACAACTCGCCTGCCGAGCGGGTCGCAGCCGTTCCTCCGCTCGCCGCCACAACTCGCCTGCGGCGCGGGTCGCAGCCGTCCTCTCCGCTCGCGGCCACAGCTCGCCTGCCGCGCGGGCCGTTCCCTCCGCTCGCCGCCACAGTTGTCCTGCCGAGCGGCGAACCGCCGCCCTGGTGCATCCAGCCGATCTCACGGGGCCGGCCTCAGGCGGGGTTTGTATTTCTCGGGGGTGGGAGCGAACATGATGCTCCAAGCGAACGCTCGCCTC
>DATIPJ010001029.1:0-3630 GCA_035472155.1 Kofleriaceae bacterium | reverse complement strand
AGCCGTGGCCGGGGCTCGATTCGAAGCGCGCCCAGCCGCCCAGCTGCGTCGCGCGCTCGCTCATGCCGGTGAGCCCACCCACGCCGGTCGCATCGCCGGTGCGGTACACGACTACCCGGAATTCGCCGTGTGAGGTGGGCAAGCGCGCTTCCGAGTACCGCGAAACCATGTGTTCGAGCGTATATGGCTTCCGCCGCGGGGCTTGTCAATCGGACCGTGGGCTCCTATGTTGGGCCCATGGCGGTGCGCCCCGTGGTGATCTGGCCCGACGAGCGGTTGCGACAACCATCGGTTGCGATCGCCACGGTCGACGCGTCGGTGCGGGCGCTGTACCAGGACCTCGTCGACTCGATGTACGCCGAGAACGGCCTGGGCATCGCCGCGCTCCAGCTCGGCGACCCGCGCCGGATGTTCATCGTCGAGCCCAAGCTCGCCGGCCGCCCCGAGACCGACCCGCCGCTCGCGTTCATCAACCCCGAGGTGATCGAGACCTCCGAGGAGCAGCAGGACAGCGAGGAAGGCTGCCTGTCGTTCCCCGACATCTACATCAAGGTCAAGCGCCCGATGCGCTGCAAGGTCCGCGCGATGGGGCTCGACGGCGCGACGTTCGAGATCGAGGGCGAGGCGCTGTTCGCGCGCTGCATGCTGCACGAGAACGATCACCTGACCGGCAAGCTGCTGGTCGACTTCGTCGGCCCGCTCAAGCGCCAGATGATCAAGAAGAAGCTGCAGAAGCACAAGGCTGCCGACGGCGACGAAGCCGAGGCCTAGTCGCCCCGCCGCTGCCGCCCGGCGATCCCAGCGAAATCGACATCTTGTCCGCCTGGCCCCAGGGCAGAGATCGGCTGAGCCAAACCTGACAGTAGGCTGACACGCAGGGGTCGTATCACCTTGTCATGCGTCTCTCCCTCGCGGTCAAGCAGCCCTACTCGTTCGCCCAGACCGTCGCGTTCCTCCGGCGGTTCCCACCCTGCCAGGGCGATTACCTCATCACCGACGACGCGATCACGGCCGCCGTCTCGGTCCGCGGAATCGCCCGCGCGTTCACGCTGCGCGCTGGCAACCAGCTGACGATCGATGTCCCGCGCCACATCGACGCCGAGACCCAGCGCGCCCTCATCGCGCGCGCCAGCGACTTCATCGGCGCGAACGACGACCTCACCGCGCTCTATGCCGCCGCCGCAGACGATCCGCCGTTCCAGCGCATCGTCACCCAGCTCCACGGCCTGCACCACGTGCGGTTCCTGACCCTCGAGGAGATCGCCGTGTACTGCGTCCTCATGCAGCACACGCCGATCAAGCTGGCCAGCCTCTACAAGCGCCGCTTCCTCGATGCGTTCGGCATCCCGATCGACGTCGGCGGGACCCTGCTGCGCGCGATGCCCGAGATCGATCAGCTGGTCGAGCTCGACGAGCCGGCGATCGCCGCCGCGATCGGCCACGCCCGCAAGGCTCACATCATCACGGGCGTCGTGCGCGGCGTCGCCGCGATCGGCGAGTCCTTCCTGCGCACGGCGCCCTATGCCGCGGCGCGCGACGCCCTCCTCGAGGTCCCCGGCATCGGCCCGTTCTCGGCCGCCGCGATCCTCCTGCGCGGCCTGGGCCGCATGGACGAGCTGCCGCCGATGCGCAACCTCGAGGCCGACGCGCGCGCACTCTACGGCCGCGCCTACGACCCCGACGCCATCGCCCGCCGCTACGGCCGCGAGATCGGCTACTGGTCGTTCTACCTCAAGGCCGGCGTCGCCCGCCTCGGCCAGGGCCTGCTCTCGGCGTAGCTGTCGGCCCCATCCGTTCGCGCCGCAGCATCGAACAGAGTCGCGAACGGATGCTTCGCGCCGATGCGCCGCCGACGTGCGAGCGAGTCTGTCGAGGTGTTCCAGCTGTTCCGTTCGGTGTTCCAGTGCCGCGTGGCGAGCGCATGCGTCCCCGTGTAGCCTGCGGGCGTGATCGACTGCGTCTTCGTCCGCGGGCTCGAGTTTGAAGGCAACCATGGCTATACTGCGGCCGAGCGCCGCGGGACGCGCCGGTTTCGCGTCAACCTGACGCTCGAGCTGCCGCTCGGTGCGGCAGCAGCGTCGGATCGGATCGCGGACACCGTCGACTACTGGAAGGTGAGCGAGGTCGTGGTCGCACTCGGCACCAAGTCGACGTTCAAGCTGCTCGAGGCGCTCGCGGGAGCGATCGGGCACAAGATCCAGGAGCTGTATCCGCGCGCGCAGGTGGTGATCGAGCTCGAGAAGCTCGCCCCGCCCTGCCCGGGCGTACCGGCGGCGTGCGGCGTGCGGCTCGTGCTACCGGCGGTGCAAGGGTGAGCTTCACGCTCGCAACGCCGGTCCGGTTCTCCGATATCGACCACGCGGGCATCGTGTACTTTCCGCGGTTTTTTCATATGTTTCACCTCGCGTTCGAGGAGATGTGGCGCGTGCGGCTCGCGCCCGGCGGATACGCGGAGCTGATGAATCGCGATCGGATCGGATTTCCGGCCGTGCATGCGTCGTGCGATTTCGCCGCCCCGCTGCGCTTCGGTGACATGGCCGAGATCGACCTCAGCGTGGCGCGGCTCGGCGCCAAGTCGATCACGTGGCACTACAAGGTGTACCGAGCGGAGGGCGGCGAACGCACGCTGTGTGCGGACGGTCGGGTCGTATCCGCATCGGTCGACCTGACGCGCTTTGTGGCGGTCGCGGTGCCCGAGCGCATCGTCGCCGTGCTCGCGGACCTCGTAGAACCTCCGACGTGAGACGCGCCACGCCGGACTCGACCCAGGCTGCGTCGATCGCGGCAAAAAATTGCATCACGATTAACGTCGGGCCTTTACCCTTACCCCGAGGCCGTACTAAGTCCCCCAAGTACATGCTCGAGCGCGACCCCAAGACCCTGGCCCGACTACAGGCGGTAGTGACCGCGCTCATCGAGCATCGCGTGTCGACTTCGCTCGTTGATGTCGAGCGCGCGATCAGCCGGTGGCGAAGCGGTGCGCACTCCGCCCTCGCCGCGCACGGGGCGGTGCTGCGCCACGCGGCGCGCTGCGAGCGCACGGTGGAGCGCGTGACGGCGGCGGCGGGCGATCGGCCCGAGGGCATCCTGCGCGACGCGGTCGACGCGGGCCTGATGAGCGCCGAGGAGTTCGTGCAGCTGGTCGGCAAGCCGCACCCGAGCGTGGCGTCGATCGACGCGCTGGTCGACGAGGATGACGCGAGCGCGCCCGACAAGAAGCGCACGCTCGAGGCGCTGCTCGCGCGCGGCCCCGTGCTGGTTCACGTCGATGCGCGGCGCACCGAGGTCTCCGTGCCGCCGCGGTTCCGCGCCGATCCGAGCCTGGTGCTGCGCTTCGGCTACAACCTGTCGCCGGCGATCACCGACCTCACCGTCGATGATCAGGGGATCGCCGGTACGCTGACGTTCGCCGGCCAGCCGTTTCACTGCGTGCTGCCGTGGACCGCGGTCTACGCCGCGATGGTCGAGGGCGAGCAGCGCGGCACGGTGTGGCCCGAGGACGTGCCCGAGGACGTGTTGACCACGGTCGGCCGCGCGCTGCTGCGCGATATCTGCCCGCGCCAGATCCCGTTCGAGGCGATCAACCGGGTGATGGGCAAGAAGCAGCTCGCCGAGCTGATCGACCTCGTG
>DATIPJ010001028.1:0-6729 GCA_035472155.1 Kofleriaceae bacterium | reverse complement strand
GGGGCCCGCCCGAGCGGTTCTACGACCGCTACGGCCGCGCGAGCTTTCACTTCGGCTTCAAGGGCGCGGCGTTCACGTTCGTCGACTCGGGCAACACCGGCCTCGACCCGATCGTCGAGGACTGGCTCGACGGCTGGCTCGCCGAGGCGCGCGACCAGGCGCACGTGTTCCTCACCCACGTGCCGCCGATCGATCCGTTCGGCGGCCGCTACGGCTCGTTTCGCAGCACGCAGGATGCCCATCGGCTGCTCGCGCGGCTCGTCGAGGGCAACGTCGATCTGACGCTGTATGGCCACATCCACACGTACATCCAGTACGACAACGCCGGCATCCCGGCATACATCTCGGGCGGCGGCGGCGCACTGCCGATGAAATGGGACGGCATCGATCGCCACTTCCTCGTGCTCACCGTCGATCCGGCGAGCGGTTCGATCGGCGGCGTCGAGGTCCATCGCGTCGCGGACCGGTGAGCGCCGTGAGCGAGTGGCATCCAGAGACCCGCCGGGCCGACGTGGTGATCCTCGCCGCGATCCGCCTCGAGTTCGATGCGGTGCTGAAGGTCGATGCCGGCGCCGCGGAAGGATCGGCGTGGGAGCTCGAGCGAGGACCCAGCGGCCTGCCGGTGGCGTTCCGGCCGTTCGTGAGGGCGGGCGGTCGACCCTTGCGCGTCGCGGTTGCCGTGGCGCCGGACATGGGGGCCGTCGCCGCCGTGAACACCCTCGTGCCGCTCGTCGAGCGACTCGAGCCGCGCTGCATCGCGATGTGCGGCGTCTGCGCCGGCCGCCGCGGCAAGGTCGGCCTCGGCGATGTCGTCGCAGCGGAACGCCTCTACTACCACGACACCGGCAAGCAGCTCGCAGGCGCGGTCCAGCAAGACCTCACGACCTACAAGCTTCGCGATGACTGGAAGGCGGCGCTCGAAGGCATGGACGTCATCGCGCGATTTCGCGACGAGCCCTGGTTCCAGGCTCGACCCCTCACCAGCGAGCACCGCGAGCATCGCGCACTGCTCGCGCTCCGCGATGGCCTGCGCGAGCCGTGGCAGGCAGTCGAGCCGGCGCTCGAGCCGCATGACTGGCGCGCGATCGTCGCCGCGCTGCGCGAGCGAAAGCTGCTCGCCGCGTCGGGGCGCGAGCTCACCGACGAAGGCCGCCGGCTCATCGATGACGTCCTGTTCGCGAACGCCGATCGCCTGCCGGACCCGTCGCCGGCCGGAGCGCACTGGCCATTTCGCTTGCACGTGGCGTCGATCGGCTCGGGAACGCGCGTGATCGAGGATGAGAAGATCTGGAGCTTCGTCTCCCAGGCGATGCGCAAGACGCTCGCGATCGAGATGGAAGCGGCCGCGATCGCCGAGCTCGCCCACCGGCAGCGGCACCGCGGGCTCGATGCCCTGGTGATGAAGGGCGTCATGGACTTCGCGGACCACGGCCGCGATGATCATTTCAAGCAGTTTGCGGCCCGCGCGTCGGCAGAGTGCCTGCTGTGGTTCTTGCGCGATCGCCTCGTCACCGCCGCTCCTTGAGCCCATGGCGGCGCAGCATCGCGCGCACGGTGCCGCCCGGGTCGCTCGAGCTGCCGCGGCCGACCTCGCCGAGCAGGCGCGCGGCGCGGGCAGGGCTGCCGCCGGCGCGCTCGAGGGCCAGCTCGAGGGCCGCGCGCTCGAGGTCGTCGCGGATCGCGCGCAGGTTCATGCGGCCGCCGTCGATCATGCGCGCGAGCGCGGCGCGGTCGATCACGCCCGGCGATCCCGAGACGGCGGCCGGTCCGCTGAAGTCGCCATCGAGTGGCGTGCCGCGGACCACGTGCTCGGGCAGGTCCGAGAGCAGCAGCTCGTCGCCCGCGCGCTTGCCGATCAGCGCCTGGAAGATGACATTGCGCAGCTCGCGCACGTTGCCCGGCCACGGGTAGTGCTGGAGCGCGCCGAGCGCGGTCGAGGTCAGCCGGACCACGCGGTGCGGGGTCGCCGGCTCCTCGTGATAGAACCGCGCGATCATGTGGGCGGCCATCTCGGGAATGTCGTCGAGCCGCTGGCGCAGCGGCGGCAGCTCGATGCGGACGATCGCCAGGCGCTGATAGAGGTCGGCGCCGAACTCGCCGCGGCGCACCAGCTCGCCGAGGTCGCGGTTGGTGGCCGCGACGACGCGAAAGTCGACCTCGCGCTGCGCGCTCTCGCCGAGCCGGCCGACCACGTGGTCCTCCAGCACGCGCAGGAGCTTGATCTGCAGGGTCTTGGGCGTGTCGTCGACCTCGTCGAGCAGGATCGTCCCGGCCGAGGCCGCGCGCAGAAGCCCCTCGTAGTCGGCGACCGCGCCCGAGAATGCGCCGCGCACGTAGCCGAACAGCTCGCCCTCGATGAGCTCGTTGGGGATCGCCGCGCAGTTGATCGGCACCAGCTTGCCGGTGCGGCCCGAGCGCGCGTGGAGCAGGCGCGCCGCGAGGTCCTTGCCGGTGCCGGTCTCACCGGTGAGCAGGACCGCCATCGACGTCGGCGCCACGCGGTCGAGCTCATCGAGCGTGCGCCGCGCGGCCGCGCTGCGCGCGATATAGCCCTCGGGCGGCGCGGCGCTCTCGACGCGGATCGCGAGCTCCTCGAGCCGGCGCTTGACGATGCCCGCGCACTCGCCGCCGAGTGAGACCACGTCGTAGGCGCCGGCCATCACGGCGGCCATCGTGTCGCGCAGGCTGGCGTCGCGCGGCGGGCACCATAGCCACGGCGACTTCGGCGGGCGGTCGGGCGGCCGCGGGCTCGCGACCAGGCGGAGCGCCGCGCGCTCGGGCCCCGCGATCCGCAGTCCGGCCGCCTCGAGCGCCGCGCGCAGCTTCGCCGGCCACGGTTTACCCACGAGCGCGATCAGCATGGCCGCATTGGATTGCGGCCAGCGTATCAGGTTACGTCATCTCCATCAGCGTCCAGTACTTGTTCAGCGTGGCCATGACGTCGGCGAACGCGTGGAACGTGACCGGCTTGAGCAGGTAGCCGGCGACATTGAGCTGGTAGGCGTCGACCCGGTCGCGGTCCTCGTTCGAGGTCGTCAGCACCACGACGGTGAGCGTCTGGAGCTCGGGATCCTGGCGGACCTCGCGCAGGAACTCGATGCCGTTCATGCGCGGCATGTTGAGGTCGAGCAGCACCAGGCGGCGCTCGGCCGGGATCCCGTCGGTGCGCAACAGGCTGAGCGCCTCGATACCGTCGCACGCCACGAACACCTTGTTGGCGATGTTGGCCTTGGAGAATGCGCGCTGCACGGTCATGACGTCGACCTCGTCGTCGTCGACCAGCAGGATGTTGAGTGCGTGGTCATCCATGGGCATGGGCCGCCTCGTCCGGATCTGCCATCCAGGTGAAGAAGAACTTGGCGCCGTGCCCCAGCTCGGACTCGAGCCAGGCGGTGCCTCCGTGACCTTCGACGATCTTGCGGACCACCGAGAGGCCGATGCCGGTGCTCTCGACCTTGTCGCGGCGCTCGAGGGTCTGGAACAGGCCCCAGATCTTGTCGGAGAACTCCGGGGCGATGCCGATGCCGTTGTCGGCGACGCAGAACTGCCAGCGCCGGCCGCTGCGCCTGGCGCTGATCGCGATCGTGAGGTCGCGGTCGGCGTTGTACTTGATCGCATTGCCGATGAGGTTCATCAGGATCTGCTGGAGCTGCACGCGCGACGCGCGGATCTGCGGCAGCGCGGTGGCGAGCTCGAGGTGCGCGGTCGCGGGCGGCGCGAGCAGCTCCCAGACCTCCGCGACCAGGCCCGCGACGTCGACCACCGCCTGCTCGGTGTTGTCGCGGCCGGCGCGGCTGTAGGCCAGGATGCCGGCGATCAGGTTCTCGAGGCGAATGACGCGCCCGCGCAGCAGGCCGAGGTGCCCGCGGGTCTGATCGTCGAGCCGATCGCCGAGGTCATCCTCGATCCACTGCGAGAGGTTGGCGATGCCGCGCAGCGGGGCCTTGAGGTCGTGGCTGGCAACGTACGCGAACTGGTCGAGCTCGCGGTTGGACTTCTCGAGCGCGGAGATCAGGCCGCGCGCCTCGTCGAACAGCCGGGCGTTGTCCATCGCGATCGCGGCGGTCGCGGCGACGCCGGAGATCAGCCGCTCGGTCTCCTCGGTGAACACCCCCGGCCGGAGATGGGCGAACACGAGCGCGCCGATCATGCGTCCGCTGCGGCCGGTGACCGGGACGGCGAGGTAGCTCGCGATCACGAGGTCCGACGGCAGCGTCACGCTGATCTCCGAATCGTGGAGGTCGGCGATCCGCACGGGGCGATGGTCGTCGAGCGTGGGTGCGATCGGCAGCCGCCGGGCGAGGTCGGCGTGCGCGCCGCCGGCCACTGCGCGTTGAGGGCTCCCGTCGCTGGCGCGGTAGGCGAACGCGCCCGCGTGGGCACCGGCGAGCCGCGTGGTGGCATCGACGACCTTCTGCGCCAGCGCCTCGAGCTCGAGCACGGCGGCGAGCTGCTGCCCGAGCTCGTGCATGACCTCGACGTCGCCCGCGTGCTTGCGCATCGCGGCCTCGGCGGCGCGGCGCGCCTCGTCGGCGGTCTTGCTCGCGATGCCGAGGGCGAGCGCGTCCGCGATCGCCGACAGCCCGTTGAGCGTGTCGTGATCGAGCTTGCGGCGCGAGTACATCGCCATCACGCCGACGATGCGGTCCTCGATGCGCAGCGGATAGCCGGCGAACGCGACCAGCTTCTCGCGCTCGGTCCACTCGCTGTTGCCAACGTGCGCGTCCGTCGACACGTCATTGGTCAGGTACGGCACGCCGTCCTCGGCGATCGTGCCGACCTTGTGATCGGCGAACCGCAGCAGCGCGTGCTCGCCGTCGAGCCGGGTGTCGATCCCGGCGCTGGCGCACAGGCTCAGCGTCTGCGCCGTCGCGTCGACCGTCCAGATCCGGGCGAGCGCCGCGTCGAGGTTGCGGACGATCGCGTCGGTGCATCGCCGGAGCGCCGCGCGCAGCGAGTCCTCGCGGGTCAGCGCGTCGCCGATCTCACCGAGTAGCAATGCGGCGCGCGCCTGCCCGGTCTCGATCGTGTACGCGTGGACCTGGCGCAGGCTGATCAGAAGGTCGCCGTCCGCCGTGGGCCGCGCGCGCGCCTGGCACCAGCCGACCGATGGCAGGGCGCTCTCGGTCAGGAGCTCCGTCTGGTCCGACATCGCGTAGCGAAAGCCGGAAGCGAACGCGGTGTGCTCGAGCGCGGGACAGCGCTCCCACAGCGTGGCGCCCACCGTCCCAAGCATGCGATCCGCTTCGAGATTCGAGTACAGAACCCGCCAGTCGCGGGTCACCACGATGATCCCATGAGGGAGCAGATCGAGGATCGCTTGCAGATCGCCGAGCTCGTGATCCGGAGTGGCGGTCGCAACCACGTAGGCACGATACGGGACGCGACTGGCCGCGCACGATGCGAAACCGTGATGGTTGGGTGAGACGTTGCTTCGGCCGTCGCGAATGTTGCTCAACCGTGCGGCCACGGGTCACGAGCGTGCTCACTCGCCACACTCTTCGAGTGAGCGCTCGAGCGCGAGGCGCTACGGCGCGGTCGCTTCGTCGGCGCGTCGATCGCGCCGCGTCCTCCCGCCGCCGCTCCCGCTCGACCGCCGCGCGCGCTCGAGCAGCGGCCGCACGAACTGCCCGGTGTAGCTCGCGGCGATCCGCGCAACCTCCTCGGGCGTGCCGGTCGCGATGACCTCGCCGCCGGCGGCGCCGCCCTCGGGGCCCATGTCGATGATCCAGTCCGCGGTCTTGATGACGTCGAGGTTGTGCTCGATGACGAGCACGGTGTTGCCGCTGTCGACCAGGCGCTGCAAGACCTCGAGCAGCTTCTTGACGTCGCCGAAGTGCAGGCCCGTGGTCGGCTCGTCGAGCAGGTACAGTGTCCGCCCGGTCTGCACGCGGGCGAGCTCGCGCGCCAGCTTGACCCGCTGCGCCTCGCCGCCCGACAGCGTGGTCGCCGGCTGACCGAGCGACAGGTACCCGAGCCCGACGTCGACCATCGTCGTCATGATGCGCGACAGCTGCTTGTGGTGCTGGAACAGCACCGCGGCCTCCTCGATCGGCGTGTCGAGGATCTCGGCGATGTTCTTGTCCTTGTACGTCACGCGCAGGGTGGCGTCGTTGTAGCGCCGGCCCTTGCAGACCTCGCAGGTCACGAACACGTTGGGCAGGAAGTGCATCTCGACCTCGCGCACGCCGGCGCCCTCGCACGCCTCGCAGCGCCCGCCGCCCTGCTTGGCCGACACGTTGAACGAGAACCGGCCGGCTTGATAGCCGTACGTCCGCGCCTGCGGCACCTGCGCGTAGAGCTCGCGGATCAGGTCGAACGCCTTGGTGTACGTGGCGGGGTTCGAGCGCGGCGTGCGCCCGATCGGCTGCTGGTCGATCACGATGCACTTGTCGACCTTGCCCAGGCCGGTCAGCGAGTCGTACGGCCCGACCCGGTCGGTCGAGCGATGCAGCATGCGGTTGAGCGCCGGGTGCAGCGTCGCGTTGATCAGCGAGGACTTGCCCGCGCCCGACACGCCGGTCACCGCGACCATCACGCCGAGCGGGATCTCGACGGTGACGTTGCGCAGGTTGTGCTCGCGCGCGCCGGTCAGCTTGACCCAGCTGGTCGGCGCGCGGCGCTGCGCCGGGACGTCGATCCGCTCGGCGCCGGAGAGGAACCGCCCGGTGACCGAGTCCGGGTTGGCCTTGATGTCGTCGGGAGCACCCTCGGCGACGACCCGGCCGC
>DATIPJ010001027.1:0-6546 GCA_035472155.1 Kofleriaceae bacterium | reverse complement strand
GACCTCGGTGTCGGTCGCCGCGCCGATGAACGCGAGCATCGCGGTTGCGTCGGCGGCGCTGGGGTTCCAGTGTCCACCGGAGATGGACCAGGGACGCGCGAGGACGGATCTGGCGTCGTCGGCGAGGGGGTCGATGCCCGTGGCCTTCCAGTCGACGCGGAAGAGGATCTGCTCCGCGTAGGTCCACGCTCCTTCGATGTCCTGGCCCCACGGGGCGTGGGCGATGACCTTGATCTGGTCGAGGAAATTGCGAGGGCAAGGATCGGACCCGGGCGTGCCGGTCCTGCGCACCTCGCATGCCTTGTCCAGATCGAGCCGCAGCTCTCCCGACTCGGTGAGTACGAAGTGACCATCGATGTCGAGATCTACATAGCCCGGGTAACCCGGTAGTGGGCCGGCATATGGATGCCGCTGGGGCGGCGTGAAGCAGGACGCCGCCACGGCGAACCAGAGACAACAGATCAGCCGCATCATCAGAGTCTCGCCACGAGCGCATCTCGGGTTTGTTCATACTCGGGCTCGGTCAATGAGCCGGCGGCGCGACACGCATTGAGGTTGCGGAGCGCGGCGTGGATCTCGTCCCTGGGCGGCGCGGCTGCGTTGTACACAGCTGCGAACGCGGCCTTGCTGCACCGGAGGGTGGGCGGCGCAGCGGGCTCGGGCGGCGGGGCCGGATGATCGGTGCGTCTGGCGCTGCCGGGCTCTGACGTGGTGGTCGCGGCCGGAGCGACCTTGTTGCCCGGCGCGGCCTTGGTCTTTGTGCTCGCGGGGGCGACGCCCGCGGACCGGCGCCTGGAATCCGCGTGCGCATCAACCCGCTTGCCTGGCTCGTTGCGATCGCCGGACGTTGCGCCGGCACTTGTTCTCAACGGATCGCCACCGTTGCTCGCTTCTGCAGCGCCGGCTCTCGCCGCATCGTCGCCTTTGTTCGCGCCTGTGGCACTGATGCTCGACGCATCGTTGCGTTGGCTCGGGTCGGCGGCGCTGGTGTTCGCCGCATCCTCGCGCTTGCTCGCATCGGCGGTGCTGGGTTTCGCCGCATCCGCGCTCTTGCTCTGTTCTGCGGTGCTGGCATTCACCGCATCGCGGCCTCGGCCAATCGACTCGGGCGTGGTTCCCCTGGGTACCGCGAAGACGATCGCGATGCCGGCGACAGCGGCGGCAGCCGCCAGCGCTGCTACCCATCGCGTGCGCCGCCTTCGCGCGGCCAGCGAGAGCTGGCCCGAGCTCGCGCCCAGCGTCGTCGCCCGTGGCGCGCTCGGTGGAGCGTCGTCCGGGGGATGCGGTTCGGGCGAGGGTGGAGCGCCCGCCGGTGCAGCGCTGGTGGGTGGAGCGGCGACGGGGGAAGCACCGATCGAAACCTTGGTCGTGGGCAGCAGATGCTGAATCGGTGCGAGCGCCGGTGTCCCGGCGAGCTGGAGCATCTGCCCGATCGCTGCGGTGACATCGGCCATGCTCTGGAATCGGTCGCCGGGTGACTTGGCGAGGCAGCGGACCACGAGCGCGTCGACCGCGGGCGATAGCTCGGGCAGGCGCGACGAGGGGGAAGGCGCCGGCTCGCGGATGTGGGCAGAGATGATATCGCCCGGGCCTTCGCCGTCGAACGGCGGCTTGCCCGTGAGGAGATGAAACAGCACGCACCCCAGCGCATAGATATCGGATCGATGATCGATGTCAGCGACGCCGCGGCATTGCTCGGGCGACATGTAGCGCGGGGTGCCCATGAGCATGCCCGTCGTGGTCGCGATCTTGCTGGGGTGATTGTCGGAGAGCTTGGCGATGCCGAAGTCGAGGATCTTGGTGCGCTCGCCCGCGGCGACCTCGGCGTCGTGGACGAGGAAGATGTTCTCGGGCTTGAGGTCTCGGTGGATGATCTGCTGCGCGTGTGCGGCGGCGAGTGAGCTCGCGAGCTGGCGGCCGAGCCGGAGCGCTTCGAGCGCCGGAAGCCGGCCGAGCCGCTCCAGTCGGCGATCGAGCGGCTCGCCCTCCAGATACTCCATGATGATGAAGGCGCTGTCGTCGCTGTGATAGCCGAAATCGAACACCTGCACGATGCCCGGATCGCTGACGGAGGTCACCGCGCGGGCCTCGTTGAAGAACCGGTGGACGATCTCGGACCGCGCGCTCAGCGTCGGCAGCAGGACCTTGATCGCAGCGCGCCGCCCGAGCAGCGTGTGCTGCCCGAGATACACGACACCCATGCCGCCTTGTCCGAGCTTTCTGATGAGCTGGTAGTTCCCTATGACGGCGCCAACCACCGAGGCCTCTGGAGCGACATTACGGCTTGTGCGAGGCCAGTCAAGCACCCGGGGTGGCCAGTTCCGTGCGCGACCATCGGCTCGCTGACGACCACCGCGTCGCGACGGCTCTCCGAGTGCACGAGCGTACATGGTATCGTTGCTGTCATGGCGCATGCCGATCGGCCGTCACCGGAGCAGATCGCGCGTTATCGCGCGATGACTCCGGAGGAGCGGCTGCGCGAATCGACCCGGCTGTACTGGTTCGCGCGGCGATTGCGCGAGGCCCACGAGCGTGCGCTCCATCCCGACTGGAGCGAGACTCAAGTGGCCGAGCACGTGCGAAGGATCTTCTTGCGTGCTGCAACCTAGCCCGCTCGAATCGTTCATCACGCGGTTGGAGCGCCTCGGGATCGCATACATGGTCACGGGCAGCACCGCAGGGATCGTCTACGGCGAGCCACGCATGACCCATGACGTCGACATCGTCATTGCGCTCACGATGCGCGACATTCCGGCGATCGTCGAAGCGTTTCCGATCGAGGAGTTTTACTGCCCGCCGGAGGATGTCATCGCGATCGAAGTACGGCGCGGTCAGCGCGGCCACTTCAATCTCATCGATCACGGCACGGGCTTCAAGGCCGACATCTATATTGCCTTCGACGAGCTCCATCGCTGGGCGCTCGCACATCGGCGGGTCGTCTCCGTCGAAGGCTTGCAGCTATCGATCGCTCCCGCGGAGTACGTGATCCTGCGCAAGCTCGAATACTTTCGCGAAGGGCAATTGCAGAAGCACGTGCGCGACATCCTCGGGATCCTGGCCGTGTCGTCCGAGCAGCTCGATCGCGCGTTTCTCGACTCGTGGATCGCTCGCCTCGGGCTCACCGCCGAGTGGCAGCGCGTGCTCGAAGGAACCTGACGGCGGCCGAGTCACTGCTGGCGGCTCGCGGGCGGGACGATGCTGTTCATGCGGAGGTACTCGACCATCTGGCCGTAGTGGTCGAAGCTGTGCCAGAGGGTGAGGCTCGCGGCGCCCAGGCGCGTGGGGCCCGGATTGCCGCCCTCGCCGGGGATGCGCTCGGTGAGGTTGGATTCGTTGAGGGTGGCCATGGCGCGGTGGCCGAGGGCGAACGAGTCCTTGAGGAACTTGACGATGTCGGCCTTGGAGGTCATTGCGTCGGGGCCGTTGTCTTGCTTGGGATCGATGTTGGGCGGGAGCTTCTCGCCGAGGATGCCCGAGAAGATGACGTAGTTGGTGGCGGCGACGTGCTTGACCTGGAGCGCGAACGTGCGCACGCCTTTGAACTCGCCGTGGGTGGTCGCGGGCGCGAAGTTGAACTTGTTGTCGGGCATGGCCTCGGCGGCGGGGACGAATTCGTGCTCGAGGGCGGTGAGCTGGCGGTCCATGATCGTCGCGACGGTGGGCTTGGGCGGCGGCTCGGAGGGCTTGGCGGGATCGGCCGGTTTGGTACCGGTCGCGCCAGCGGCCGGAGTGGCCGGGGTGGCCGGCTTGGTGGCAGGTGCGGGCTTGGCGGGCGCGGGCTTGGGCTGGGCCGACGCGGCGGTCGCGAGGCCGAAGCCGAGGCCAAGACAGACGAAGGCGGAAAGTGTACGCATGGGATTCTCCGGATCTGGGTGAGGGGAGCTAGCCGTCGCGGTAGACGGTCCAGCGCTGCACGCCGACGGGGGCCGGCAGCGCCTTGGAGGTATAGGAGAGGGGCTCGAGCGTGGCGCGCTGCTCGGCGAGGAACTCGGCGACGCCGGGGGCGTGGTAGGTCGCGTCGCTGATCGCGATCTGGTAGGCCTCGGCCAGGGCCTGGAGCTTGGCGGCGACGTTGACCGTGCCGCCGAAGAAGTCAGCGTTGGCGTTGAGGCGAACGGCGATGCACGGGCCGGTGTTGAGCGAGATGCGCAGGCGGATCGGGGTGTCGCTGCGCGCCGGGTGGAAGGCGTCGTGGATCTGGCGCGAGGCGCGGATGGCGTCGACCGGAGAGGTAAACGTCGCCATGACGGCATCGCCGATCGTCTTGACGACGGCGCCGCGGTTCTTGCTGACGATGGCGAAGACCTCGTCGAAGTGGCGCTTGATCTCGACGAACGCGGCCGGGTCGCCGCGCGTGGCGTAGAAGGCCGTGGAGCCGACGACGTCGGTGAAGAGCAGGGTCTGCTCGCCCACGCCGAGACGGACGTCGGCGCCGATGTAGTCCTCGGAGAACAGGTCGCGGAACTCCTGGAACGAAAGCAGGTGGCCCGCGCGCAGGGCGTGGTCGCTCCACGTGGCGCGCTCGATCGTGAACGTGCCGGCCTCGGGAGCATCGTTGACGAGCTCGATCGTGGCGCCCGGGCTGGCGGTGATGACGGTGCCATCGGCATGCGCCGCCCAGGTGACCGTGGAAGCGCCGCCGTCGCCGACGTCGAGGTACCAGCCGCCGTCGTGATCGCGCCAGACGGTGTAGCGGCCCGGGGCGAGCTGCGGCGCGATGGCGACGCGACCGCCGGCGGGCAGGGTGCGCTGGACGCGGATGTGCTCTTTCTTGGCGGGCTCGGCGCTGCAGTAGAGCTGCTCGGGGACGTCGCGCACGGCGGGGTGGACGCGGAACGTCACCTCGACGGACTCGGCGGTGTCGGTGGCGAAGTCGACGCGGCACGCGGCGCAGTGGGAGTGCGCGGGGAGCTTGGAGAGCGAGGCGTTCTCGTCGCGCACGCCGCGGCAGTGCGGACAGACGGTGTCCCACGCGAGCGTGAGCAGGCCCGCGCGCGTGGCGTGGAGGGCGACGCGCAGCAGATCGTGCTCGGGGAGGTTCCAGACCCGCGCGCGCTCGCGGATCTGGATGCGATGGAGATCGGGATCGTCGCCGTTGCGCAGCCAGTCGAGGAGGGCGTCGACGCATGCGGCGGGGAGGCCGCGCTCGAGGAGCGCATCGCGCTGGCGGCGGAGGCGCTGCTCGGCCGGCTCGTCGAGAGGTGGCGGTGGCAGCATGAGGACGTCGGGGCGCAGGCGATCGAGCTGCTCGGCGAGCGCGGGCAGGACGCGGCGATAGGCGCGCTCGAGGGAGGGAAACCCGAGGCGGAGCGCGGTTGCACCGAATGCGCCGCGCGGCACGGCGCCGAAGTAGAGGTAGACGCGCGTGCCGGTGGGGATGGGCTCGAGGCGGTGGATGGCGAACATCGCGCGCATGAAGCCGCGCTCGTAGATCCGCAGGCAGGTGAGCCACTGGTTGGCGACCCAGTCCCACGGGACCTCGATCCAGTCGTGGCGCACGCCGCCGTTCTTCGCGGTGCCCCAGCGTTTGCCGTCGCGCTCCTCGAAATGCATCTCGGCTGTACCGAGCGCGCGATTCATGCGCGAGGTGTCGGCGATGTGGGGCCACAGCGCCTCAGGGGTGCCTTTGAGATCGAAGACCCAGAGGCGTTCGATGCGTTTTTCGCCGGCGTAGCGCTCGGGGAAGGGATGGATCGCGAGGAGCTGCTCGACGGTGTACGGCGTCTCGCCACGCGAATCTACCGGGGTCGGAGCCGCCATCCGGGTGCGAGTCTAACGCGGACGCCGACGCGGCAAGCGCGATCGCGAGCGCGTATCGCACGCATCGCGCGTGGCCGCGGGTGCGACGCGCGTCGTCGCATGCCGATGGTCATGGTTACCTGACCGTTCCCAGCGCGAGATCGCCCGTCGACCGTGCCGATGGTCATGGGTCGGCCGATGATCGTGGGGTGGCGGGCTGCGTTGCGATCGAAAGAAGGCGCGATCGACGATGATCGGGAATGACTTTCCTACTACTACTGTAGTCAAGCCATGCGCAACACCTGGTCCGGGGCCCTCGTCTTGCTCGCGTTGTCCACCTTCTCTACCATCGCGGCCGCGCAGCCGGCGCTCGAGCTGCCGTCGCCGAGCCCGAAGGCGCGCACCGAGCAGCGGGTCGGGCTCACCGATGTCGCGATCGATTACTCGAGCCCCGGCGTGAAGGGCCGAAAGATCTGGGGCCCGGTCGTTCCGTACGACAAGGTGTGGCGCGCAGGTGCCAACGCGCCGACGAAGCTGACGGTGAGCCGCGACTTCAGCTTCGGCGGCACGCAGCTCAAGGCCGGCGCATACTCGCTGTTCGTCACGCCCGGCAAGGCGACGTGGACGGTGATGCTCAACACGGACCTCGAGGCGAGCCAGGACGAGCACGACGCGAAGAAAGACGTCGCGACGATCAGCGTCAAGCCAGGCGCGCTGGCGGCGCCGCGCGAGCGTCTGCGCTACACGTTCGACGACACGCAGGATGGCGGCACGACACTGGCGCTCGAGTGGGAGCGCGTGCGGATC
>DATIPJ010001026.1:0-6287 GCA_035472155.1 Kofleriaceae bacterium | reverse complement strand
GATCCTCTTGTTCGTCGGGGTCGGCGCCGCTCCCTCGAGCCAGGGCTCGTCGGTGATCGTCGACGTGGCGCGCCAGCAGAACCACATGCCGCCGCTCGAGGTGCTCGGCGCGAGCACCGGGCCCCTGGTGCGCCGCACGGTGCAGGTCGAGCCGCCGCGGTTCACCGAGCCCGGCATCGATCTCGAGGGCGGGCGGCTGCTGCCCAACGGCATCGGCAACCACGATGCCGTGCTGCTGCAGTACGTCGTGACGCTCGGCTCGGAGCGGTTCAACCTGACCACGTTCCTCATCAAGGACCTCCGGGGCGACGAGCTCAGCGGGGGCCAGGGCTTCCGGGTCAGTGGCGGCCTTGTGCTGCGGGTCCACGATGCCAATGGCATCCCGGTGGTGACCTACGTCGATCCGAGGGACCACGTTGGCTACGTGTTCGCGTCCGAGCGCATGACGCCCGGAGAGCTGCTCCGGCTGGTGTCCTCGACGGACCTGATCGCTCGCGCCCAGCAGGCGCGCTGAGCGGTCGCCCCACGGTCGGAAGGCAATGAGTTATGCTCGGTGGCGGTGAACCGCCGCATCCTGCTGATCGATGCTGATCCCGCGTTCCGTGCCTCGCTGACGCAACAGCTGGAGCGCTACCGGTTCGAGATCGCGAGCCAGCCCGATGTCGAGCAGGCGCTGGCGGACGGGGTGGCCCGGCCCCCCGCGCTGCTGATGGTCGCCGTCGAGGAGCCCGACAAGGCCGGCTTCAAAGTATTTCAGCGCTGCAAGAAAGGTCCGCTGGCGCAGGTACCGATCGTGCTGATGACCGCGTCGGTCTCACCCGACAGCTTCGCCAAGCACCGCGGGCTGAAGATCCACGCCGACGATTACATCGACAAGCGCGCCCTCTCGAGCGACGAGCTGCTCGGCAAGATCGACCACCTGGTCGGCCTCGGCGAGCCCGCGGCGGGCTCGAGCACCGCGCTCGAGATCGACGAGATCCCGCTGTCGAGCGACGACATGGTGCTCGAGGAGACGGTCGGCGAGCTCGATGGTCACGTCGACTCCATGGTCGACGCCGAGACCGATGCGGCGTTCGCGGCGCTGGTCGACGACGAGCCCGGCCATGCGGCGCCTGCGCCGCCGCGCGTCGCCGAGGTCAGCAAGGAGCCGCGGACCTCCGACGAGGAGACCAGCGCGGTGTTCGGCGTGCCCGCGCTGATCCACGACAGCGACCTGCGCAACGAGAGCGGGGCGATCGACTTCGATTCGTTCAGCCGCGAATCGATGCGGCCGCCGATGGAGCTGATCGCGCGGGCCCGCCGCGACTTCCGGCGCGACCATCCGAGCCGCGCGCCGGCCCGGGCCGAGACTGCGCCCGCGCCGCATGACAGCTCCGCGATCCCGATCGACGTCGATGACCTCCAGCAGTTCGACGACGAGGCCGGCGAGGCCGAGCCGTTGCCGCTACCCGACCTCCCGGTCGAGGCGGAGGCCGCGCAGGCGGCCGAGCCGCTGGCGGCGAGCACGGCCTCCGCTGCGCCGCCCGCGCGATCGGGGCCCATCCGGTCTCCCGCGGCCGCGCAGGCACCGTCGGGACCCGCGCCCGTGATCCCGTCGGGGCCGGCGCCCGCGCCCGCGGCGCCACCGACTTCGTTCATCACCGGGCCATCGGCCACCGTTCCCGACCTCGGGCTCGACGAGATCGCGGCGTCCGGGGCCACGACCGATCACTCGGGTGTCTTCGATCGGCGCGCGCTGCGCAAGCTCGGCGAGCTCGAGCGTCAGATCGCGCAGCTCAAGACCGAGCTCGACCGCGCGCGCGCGTCCGCCGATGCCTCGGCGCGCGGCGGCGGGCGCGAGCGCGAGTTCCTGAACCTTCGCGAGCAGATCACCGCGAAGGACAGGGACCTGCAGCGCGTCCGCGACGAGCTGCGCACGCGCGACCGCGATCTGAGCGACCTCCAGGACCGGCTCCGCGAGACCGAGCGCGCGCGGGCCCAGCTCGAGGCGCGCGGGGCCGAGCTCGCGCAGCGCGCGACCGCCGACGCCAGCCGCGTCTCGGCGCTCGAGATGCGCGACAAGGGACACGCCAACCAGCTCGCGGCGGCGCAGCAGGACCTCGAGGCCACTCGCCACGCCGCGTCCATCGCCGAGGCCGCGCTCGCGCGCGCCGAGCGCGAGCTGGCGGGCGAGCGCGCGCTGCGCGCCGCGAATGCATCCGATGCCGAGCGCGCGCTCCGGGTCGATCGCGAGCAGCTGATCGCGCGCCACCAGGCCGAGCTCAACGGGCTGCGCAGCGAGGCCGCGAGCGCCCGCGAGGCCGCGATCCACGCGCTGCGCGAGGACCTGCGCGCCGAGCACGCCGCTGCGCTGGCGGCTGCCGTCGAGGGCGCGCGGGCCGAGGGCGCCTCCGTCGCCGAGCGCAAGCTGGCGCAGGTCGAGCTCGCGCAGGCCGCCGAGCTGTCGCGGCTGCGCGACCAGCACCTCGCGGCGATCGGCCGACTGACCGACGAGCGCGACGCGGCGATCGCCCGGGTCGCGATCGAGCGCGATACCGCGGTGGCTGCCGCCGTCGAGGAGCACCAGCAGGCGTTGGCGCAGCTCGAGAGCGAGCACAACGCCGAGCGAGCCCACATCGCCGACGCGCGCGCCAGCGAGCTCGCGCGGCTCGAGAGCGAGCACGGCGCGGAGCTCGGGCGGCTGCAGAACGAGCGCGGCGCCGAGCTGTCGCGGCTGCAGAGCGAGCGCATCCATGACCTCGCCCGCGCGCGCGACGACGCGGCGGCGCAGCTCGCCCAGCTGCGCGAGGAGCTCGGCGCCGAGCTCGCGCATGCCCAGAGCGAGGCCGAGGGCCAGCTCGCCGCGATCGCCGGTGCGCGCGATCGCGCGGTCGCCGAGCTGACGGGCGAGCTCGAGCGCGCGCGGCAACAGCTCGCCGCGCTGCGCGCCGAGCACGATGACGCGCTCGGGTCGGCCGCCGCCGACCAGGTCGAGGCGCTCGACGAGCTGGCGCGCGGCCACGCCGAGGAGCTCGCGCAGCGCGATCGCGATCACGCCGACGCGCGCCAGCTCGAGGCCGACGCCCACGCCGCCGCGCTCGCGGCGCTGCGGGGCGAGCTCGCCGAGCAGGCCGCGAACCACGCCCGCCAGCTCGAGGCCGCGCGCGCCGAGCGCGCCGAGCATGCCGCCGGCCACGCCCGCCAGGTCGAGGGGATGCGCGCCGAGCTCGCCGAGCATGTCGCCGGCCACGCCGACCAGCTCGAGGCGATGCGCGCCGAGATTGCCTCCGCGGCCGAGCTCCACGAGCAGGCGCGCGCCGAGCTCGTCGAGCAGCACCGGCTGGCCTCCGAGGACCAGGCGCGCGCCCACGCCGCCGAGCTGGCGCAGGCCGACGAGGAGCACGCCCGGGCGATCGAGGACCTGCGGCGCGCCACCGTCGAGTCGCGCGCCGGCGCCGAGCGGGTCGCGGCGCAGCAGCGCGCCGAGCTCGAGCAGCGCGTCGAGCTCGCCCTGCGCGAGGCCAACGAGCACCGCACCTCGCTGGTCGCCGCCAAGCGCGCGATGGAGGACACCGCCGCGCGCCACCAGGCGGAGCTCCAGGCCGCCGAGCAGGCCACCGCGAAGGCGCTCGACGACGCCAAGGCGCAGCACGAGCGCGCGCTCGCGGTGTTCCACGGCGAGGTGCTCAAGACCAAGGCGATCGCCGACGCCGAGCACCAGAAGGCGATCACGGCGCTCCACTTCGAGCACGACCGCCAGCGCAAGGAGGCCGCCGCCGAGCACGAGCGCCAGCGCCGGGAGGTCGCCGCCGAGCACGACCGCCAGCGCAAGGAGACGCACGGCGAGCACGCGCGGCTGGCCGGCGAGCTCACCACCGAGCGCGACGAGCTGCGCCGCGGGCTGTCGTCGGCGCGCGACGCGCTCAAGCGCAGCGACGGCGAGCTCGCGACCGCGGTGGCGACCATCGCCGACCGCAACGCCGAGCTGCGCGCCCACGCCGGTGCGATCGCCGAGCGCGACCAGCGGATCGCCGAGCTGCGCCAGGAGATCGAGGCGCTCGAGCAGGAGAACGCGAGCTACCAGGAGCAGGTGCTGCGCGCGTACCAGAAGATCAAGGCCGACGAGGCGATGGTCGCGCGCGCGAAGAAGGCGATGGCGATCGCGCTCACCGTTCTCGACGACCAGGGCAACCCGAAGGCCGAGACCTAGCGCGATCTTGTTTCGGGCACCGACCTGCGGGTATACGCTCGCGGGAATGAACATCAGCAGCGAGGGTGAGGCGCGGCCGAGGCGGATCGACGTACCGACGTCGGCGATCGTGGAGTTCCTGTCGTCGACGCAACTGTTCAACGGCTGCGACCGCGCGACCATCGTCAAGATCGCGCCGCACGTGTTCCCCGTCGAGGTTCCCGCCGGCACCGTGGTCGTGCGCGCCGGCGCCGCCAACCCGGGCATCGGCGTCGTGTACTCGGGCCGCGCCGCGGTGCGCGACGGCGACACCATCGTCGAGGACGTTCCCCCGGGCCAGGCGTTCGGCGAGACCGGCGCGTTCCTGGGCACCACGCATCCGCACGAGGTCGCCGCCTCCGAGGACAGCGTGCTGCTGCTGATCAGCCACGACATCGTGAAGCAGCTGGCGACCAAGATCGCCGCGTTCTCGTTCGGCGCGGCGCGCCGGCTCGCCCAGCGCTCGATCACGACCCCGGTGCCGATCGTGCGCCCACGGCCCGCCGGCACGGCGCCGCCGGCGACGCGCCCCACCGGCACCGCGCTGCCGACCGAGGGGATCCGGTTCGTGCGCGTGTCGGCGTACGACCCGAGCCCCGAGATCATCGCCGCGGTGCCCGGCAAGCTGATCCAGCAGCACCGCCTGCTGCCGCTCGAGCTGCGCGACCGAAACCTCACCGTCGGCATGGTCGATCCGACGAACTCGGCGTCGCGCATGGAGCTCCAGCGCGTGATGTCGACCAGCAACATCATCGTCGTCGCGATCAGCCAGGACGACTTCAACGATGCCTACGTGCGGCTGCGCATCGACCCGGTGCGCGCCGGAAGGGGCACGCGGCCCAACGAGGTCGCGGTGTCGCCCGACGCGCTGATCTTCGACCAGGCGGACCAGGAGCGCGAGGCCAAGCAGCAGGGCCCGCTCGGCGACGAGATCGTCGGTCTCGCCAGCCGCATCATCGCGCATGCCATCGAGCGCGGCGCGTCCGACGTCCACGTCGACCCCACCGTCACGGGGACGCGGATCCGGTTCCGCGTCCAGGGTCAGCTCTACAGCTGGGAGCAGCCGATCCCCGCTGCGCACGGCAAGGGCCTGGTCGCGCGGCTCAAGGTCCTCGCCGGCCTCGACGTCACCGAGCGCCGCCTGCCCCAGGACGGCCGGCTCGGCGTCCGCATCGGCAAGCGCGAGGTCGACATCCGGATCTCCACCATCCCGACCAGCCGCGGCGAGAAGGTCGCGCTGCGCGTGTTCGAGGCCGCGAGCATGCTGCGCCCGCTCGAGACGATCTTCTACGACCCGCCGATCCTCGAGGCGGTCCACCTCGCGATCCAGCGCCCGTACGGCGCGATCGTCGTCGGCGGCCCGACCGGCTCGGGCAAGACCTCGTCGCTCTACGCCGCGATCGGCGAGCGCATGCGGACGCGGCCCGACACCAACGTGCTCACCGTCGAGGACCCCATCGAGTACCGCCTCGCCGGCGTCACCCAGATCCAGGTCAACCACGCGGTCGACCTCGGGTTCGCCCAGGTCCTGCGCGCGATGCTGCGCCAGGATCCCGACGCGATCATGGTCGGCGAGGTCCGCGACGAGCTGACCGCGCAGCTCGCGCTCGAGGCCGCGATGACCGGCCACCTGATGCTGACCTCGGTGCACGCCAACACGGCGGTCGGCGTGATCCAGCGCTTCGAGCACCTGAGCTGCGCGCGGCCCCTGATCGGCCAGTCGCTGGCGCTCGTGCTGGTCCAGCGCCTCGCGCGCCGCCTGTGCCCGCGCTGCACCACCACCGAGATCCCGCCGCCGATCATCCTCGCCAACCTCGCCGCCCATCGGCTGGTCGAGCGCGACGGCGAGGTCGCCCTGCCCCGCGCGGTCGGCTGCGCCGAGTGCCACCAGACCGGCTATGCCGGCCGGGTCGCGGTGGTCGAGATGCTGGCGCTCGACGAGGGCCTGCGCGCCCAGATCATGGCCGGCACGCCGATCACCACGCTCGAGACCATCGCGCGCGAGGCCAAGATGCTGTACTCGTTCCGCCGCTCGGCGCAGAACCTCATGGCGCGGCAGATGATCGGGCCGGCCGAGGCG
>DATIPJ010001025.1:0-9516 GCA_035472155.1 Kofleriaceae bacterium | reverse complement strand
GCGGATCTCGTTGCCGATCTGCACCATGGCCGCCGGGGTGCCTTGCGCGGCCAGCGCGGTCAGGACATCGCGGGTGTAGGTGCGCACGGTGGTGGCCAGGGTCGCGAGGTCCTGGCCTTGCCACGCGGTGGGCGTGTTCTGCGTCGCGGGATCGGCCCAGAAGTCGGAGTAGTGGAAATCGAGGAGGATCTGCATGCCGGCGGCGTGCGCGCGCGCCGCCATGGCGAGCACCGAGGCCAGGTTGCTGTAGCCGCCCGGCGGCGCAAGCCACAGGCGCAGCCGCGCGAAGTTGGCGCCGTGGTCGGCGAGGATCTGCTCGGGCAGCGCCTTGAGGCCGCGATCGGTGTAGCCGTTGCCGATCGCCGCTTCCTGGACGGCGAACGAGAGATCGTGGCCGACGGCGCGCGGGGCCGTCGCGGACTCGCCGAGCACGCGCAGCTCGCCGACGCAGATCGCCGAGGCGCCGCTGACCTGGACGCGGACGAAGCGCACGGTCACCGGGCCGCGTCCCGGGGTCGGGATCCAGCTCGGGGTGCCGGTGGCGACGGCGAACGCCGGCCCGATGGCGAGGAACGATCGCGGTGAGCTCGCCACCGACAGGTCGACGGTGCCGTCCGCCGGACCGGCCAGGGTGATGCCGAAGCCCGCGACGCTCGTGGCGCGCCCCAGGTCGATCGTCAGGGTCGCCGGCATCGACGTCGGACACCATGCGGTCGCCGCGTTGCCATCGGTGGCGAGCCCGGCCGGCGCGCCGGCGGCTTCGCTCGACGCCGTTGCCGCGGCATCGACGGCGATGTTGACGGCCGAGCGCGCACGCGCCGCAGTGCCGACGATCGGCAATGCGGCAAACACCACGACGACGCCGACGACAGTGAGCTTGGAACGCATGGAATCCTGCTTTCGTAGATGATCGTGTGTCGAGTGGACTCGACATGTCGCGGTCGTCGGGGCACTCACTCGCAGCTCGCCGATTCCAAGGTCGGCTTGCCCCGATCCGGTGACGAGTCACTGTAGGAGCGTCATCGAAGCAATGCAATCGGTGCCGGCCGTCGAGCAGCGCTCGTGTGAGACGGGAGCAACCGTGGCCGGCGCTCACGAGATCGTGGCGTTTTCGCTCATCGCGCTCACGTGCGCCGGCGCCCGGCCATCCGGAGGACGATGTCGGCATATGTCGCTGTGGCTCGATCGGGAGTCCGCTGGAGTCGCAAAGCTTGTATTTGAATAACGCATATGACAAGTCGAGTATCGGGCACACCGGAGGTACAGAATGTTGCGAGCGCTTTGCATCGTGTCGTCACTCGCCGTCCTCGGCGTAACCGGAGCCACGGTCTGGGCACAGCCGCGCGGCCCGGCTCCGGTGGCCTACCTGACGTTTGATGAAGGTGCCGGAACGACGGCGGCGGATTCGTCCGGCAACGGGCATCCCGCCACGCTGTTCGGGACGAGTGGGTGGACCGCCGGTCTTGTGGGCCGGTCGGGCCTCGCCGTTCCGGGCGGGATCGACAGCTATGCCGAGATCCCCACTCCCGTCGTCGACACCACGCGAAGCTTCTCGGTGGCGGCGTGGGTCAAGGTCAACCGGGTCGGCGGCTACCAGACGTTCGTGAGCGAAGATGGTCCCGTGCTGAGCAGCTTCTTTCTGCAGCTGCGCGGCGACACCAACTGGTTCGCTTTCACCGTGCCGTACGACTTCTTCGTCCTGGCGCAGTCCGGATTCACGCCCGTCCCGGGGCGCTGGTATCACCTGGCGGGGGTCTACGACGCAGTCGCGCAGTCGGCCACGCTCTACGTCGATGGCGTCCTGCAGGACACCGTCTACAACGTGGTCGCGGGCCCGGCGACCGGCCCGACCGGGATCGGCCGCGGAAAGTTCGCGGGCAACCGCGTCGATTTCGTCAACGGCGCGGTCGACGACGTGCGGCTGTATCAGTCCGCGCTGACGGCCGCCGAGGTGCTCGCCATCGCCCGGGTCGGCAATCCCCAGCTGTCGGGACCGCTGCCGGTCGAGCCGGCCACGTTGGCGATCGACGCGGCCCATCCCGGGCATGCCGTGAGCCCGATCTTCAACGGCTTGATGATCGAGGAGATCAGTCACTCGCTCGATGGTGGGCTGTACGCCGAGCTGATCCAGAATCGCGTGTTCAAGGACAGCGCGGTGGCGCCGGTCCACTGGTCGCTGGTCCAGGGCGCCGGAGCGACCGGCGCGATCGCGCTCGACACGACGCAGCCGATCGCCGGCACGGCGCTCGATACCAGCCTGCGGGTCACGGCGAGCTCCAGCGGAGCGCGGGTGGGCGCCGCCAACGACGGCTACTGGGGCATTCCGGTCAAGCCTACCTCGCGGTACCGTGCGAGCTTCTACGCCAGGGGAGCGGGCGGCTTCTCGGGCCATCTGACGGTGAGCATCGAGAGCACCGACGGAGCCACGGTGTACGCGCGCAACGACGTCAGCATCGGCAGCCAGTGGCGGCAGTACAGCGTGGAGCTCACGACCGGCTTGCTGGGGCCGACCCTCGATGCGCGGTTCGTGATCTCCACGACCGACGCCGGGACGTTCTGGCTCGATCAGGTCTCGCTGTTCCCCGCGACGTATCGCGACCGCCCCAACGGCAACCGGATCGATCTCATGCAGAAAATGGCGGGCCTGCTGCCGAAGTTCCTGCGCCTGCCGGGCGGCAATTTCCTCGAGGGCAACACCATCGCGGACCGCTTCCAGTGGAAGACCACGCTGGGGCCGCTCGCGGCGCGCCCCGGGCACATGGGAACCTGGGGCTATCGCTCGAGCGACGGCCTGGGGCTGCTCGAGTACCTGCTGTGGTGCGAGGACCTCGGGATGCAGCCCGTGCTCGGCGTCTACGCCGGCTACTCGCTGAATGGCAGCTTCGTCCCGGCGGGCCCGGCGCTTGCGCCCTACGTGCAGGACGCGCTCGACGAGATCGAGTATCTGACCGGTGGCGCCAGCACGGTATGGGGCGCTCGGCGCATCGCCGACGGCCACCCGGACCCGTTCCCGCTCGCGTACGTCGAGATCGGCAACGAGGACTTCTTCGACGGCTCCGGCAGCTACGAGGGTCGGTTCGCCCAGTTTTACGACGCGATCAAGGCGGCGTATCCGGCGCTCCAGGTCATCGCCAGCGCCGCGGTCGCGAGCCGCAAGCCCGATGTCCTCGACGAGCACTTCTACATGACCCCGCGGTCGTTCCAGGCGATGGCCACGCGCTACGACAGCTTCGATCGAACGGGCCCGAAGATCTTCATCGGCGAGTACGCGGCGATCGAGGGCCGCCCTACGCCGAACCTCCAGGCCGCGCTCGGCGATGCGGCATGGCTGACCGGCCTCGAGCGCAACTCCGATATCGTGGTCATGGTGGCCTATGCGCCCATGTTCGTGAATATCAATCCAGGTGCGAGTCAGTGGCCGGTGAACTTGATTGGCTATGACGCACTCCGCAGCTACGGCTCGCCTTCGTATTATATGCAGTCGATGTTTGCGCTGTACTCCGGCAGCGTCGTGCTGCCGGCCACGCTCACCGCGCGCGGCGGCTCGCAGGTGTTTCAGAGCGTCACGGCCGACCGCGCCTCCGGCAGGATCTTCGTCAAGCTCGTCAACTGCGCCGGCTCGGCGCAGCCGATCCAGATCACGCTGAACGGGGTGACCCGGCTCGCGCCGCAGGGCCGGGCGGTCGTCCTCACCTCGCGGAGCCCGCGGGACACCAACACGCTCGGCGAGCCGAACCGCGTCGTCCCGGCGATCCAGACGGTGACCGGCGTCAGCCCCACCTTCAACTACAGCCTCCCTGCCTACTCGATCACCGTGATCCAGCTCCAGACCGCCGATGGCGGTGTCTGATCCTGCCACCCTGCGGGCCGCGTGATGGGGACAGTTGTCCCCGTCGGCGAGGGGGACAACTGACCCTGTCGGCGAGTGTCGGTGCGAGGTCTCCCACGGACCACCGCAAAGGAGCAACGCGAGGCATTGCACCTTTGTTCCACGAGCGTAGTCTGGTGTTGATGCGCAGGGTCGCTTTGTTATCTGTATTCTGGTTCTTCGCATGTGGCGGACGCAATGCGGGCGTGCCCGACGCCGGCGAGGGGCCGCCACCGCCCGACGGTGCGAACGGCTGCGGCGACGGCATGGTCACCGGCATCGAGTCCTGCGATGACGGCAATGCGGTGTCCGGCGACGGCTGCAGTGCGACTTGCCAGCGCGAGCCTGGCTACATGTGCGTCGTCAAGGGCTCGCCCTGCGTGAAGATCATGTACTGCGGCGATGGCGAGATTCAGTCGCCGGAGGTGTGCGACGACGGAAACGCCAAGCCGGGAGATGGCTGCGACGGCACGTGCCATCCCGAGCCCGGATTCAGCTGCCCGACGCCCGGCCAGCCCTGCATCTCGGTCGCCTCGTGTGGCGACGGCAGTGTCGCCGGTACCGAGCAATGCGACGACGGCAACCGCGCCTCCGACGACGGTTGCTCGAGCGCCTGCATGATCGAGGATGGCTGGGAGTGTGCGAGCGGAGGTGGGCGCTGCTTGCCCAAGTGCGGCGACGGCAAGATCAAGGCAAACGAGCAGTGCGACCTCGGCACCGACAACGGCATGAACAAGGGTTGCACCGCGACCTGCAGGATCGAGCCCGGCTGGGTGTGCAGCGGCAACCTCTGTCATCAGACGGTGTGCGGCGACGGCGTCAAGGAGGGCGGCGAGCAATGCGACGACAACAACCTCGTTCCCTATGACGGCTGCTCTCCGACCTGCGCGGTCGAGCCGGTGTGCGCCGGCGGCACCTGCACCGCGGTGTGCGGCGACGGCCTCAAGTTCCCGCAGGAGGAATGCGACGACGGCAACGTCCAGGACAACGACGGTTGCTCGTCGCGCTGCACGCTGGAGCCCGGCTTCGCCTGCAACTCCGACACGCAGGGACTACCCCCCGCGCTGGAGATTCCGATCCTGTATCGCGACATGCGCTACTTCAACACCACCAGCGGTCATCCCGATTTCCAGCATTTCAACAACGGATTTGCCCCAGGCCTGGTCGAGGACGTGCTCGGCACCGACAGCAAGCCGAAGTTCAAGAGCAACACCGGCAACCCAAACACCGGGCAGTCACTCACTGGCGAGGCCAACTTCTGCTCGTGGTATCACGACACGTGCGGGGGCGCCGACAACATGCTGGCGAAGAAGGTATTCCTCGATAACGCCGGACGGCCGACGACGCTGACGCTGGACCAGCAGACGCCCGGCGCCAACGTCTATCGGTTCAACGACCCGACGTTCTTCCCGGTCGATGGACTGGGCTGGAACGTGCCCGGCTCGACGCCGCCGCCGCAGACCGACGTCGCCAACAATGATGGCAACCGCCGCCACAACTTCGGGTTCACCAGCGAGCTGCACTATCCGTTCACCTACGACGCGACCAAGCAGCCGAGGTTCGACTTCACCGGCGACGACGACGTCTGGGTGTTCATCAACGGACACCTCGCCGTCGACCTCGGCGGCATCCACGCAGCGATCGACGGCAGCGTCACGCTCGACGCGGCGAACGCCACGGCGTTCGGTCTGGTCGACGGCGGCATGTACGCGATCGACATGTTCCAGGCCGAGCGCCACACCAGCGCGTCGACCTACCGGCTGACGCTGTCGGGCTTCGCCCACGTCGTGACCGCGTGCAACTCGATCTGCGGCGACGGCATGGTCGTCGGCAACGAGGTGTGCGACGACGGGCCGGGGCGCAATGACGGCCTGCCCGGCCACTGCAAGGCGGACTGCTCGGGTCGCGTGGGGTCGTGCGGCGACGGCATCGTGTCCATGCCGGCCGAGCAGTGCGACAACGGCATCAATGACGGCAGCTACGGCACGTGCAACGCGAACTGCACGCTGGCGCCGTACTGCGGCGACAGCGCGACCAACGGCCCCGAGCAGTGCGACAACGGCCCGGGGAACGTCGCCCCCGACGGCGCCTACGGCACCGACGTGTGCACCCTGGCCTGCACGCGCGCCCCGTACTGCGGCGACGGCATCGTCGAGGTGGCGTTCGGCGAGCAGTGCGAGACCGGCGCCGGCTGCGTCGGCTGCGCATTCATCATCGAGTAGCCGAACGCTTCGTCGCCCGGGGGCGCGCGGTGCGCTTGCGGGCGCGAGGAGCGCCGCGCTTGGCCGGCAGCGCCGACACCGCCACGCGAAAGGCGTCCTGGATCGCGGCGCGCACGTCCTTCGCGCGGGCCTGGCGCAGCGCGATCAGCACGGCGGCGTAGCCGTTGAAATGCGGGATCGTGAAGAAGCCGGCCAGCTCCATCGCGAGCAGCGCGTCCTTGGCATCGAGGTTCTCGACGATGACCGCGAGGATGTCGCCCGCGGGTGGCGCCGCGTCACCGAAGCGCTTGAGGTCCGCCTTGCTGAACGGGCGCTGCCACGCGAAGCCCTTGTCGTTGACGATCCAGGTCCGATGCGCCCACCGCATCGCGGCCGTGACTCCGGGGAGCTTGCTCACAAATGCGGCGACGTCGTCGAGAGTCATGCCCATGTGGTGCTCGCTGTGATTCGTGGCATCGCGGGCGTCACGCGCCGCGGGCCGGCACGTCGGCCGATACCGCGTCGAGCAAGGCGTCGAGGCCGGCGTCGCGGTCGACGAAGCGATGCACGAGCTCGGTCTGGCCCGTGCCGGTGCCGCGCACGATGCGGCGCGCCGTCGGCTGCGAGGTGCGCACGCTGCGCATGATCGGTTGAAGCCGTGGATCGGTCACGTCGAGCTCGGCCACGACGGCGTCGAGCTCGATGTTGTCGAGCGCGTCGGCGATCGAATCCTCGTCGGTGACGAACAGGACATCCCAGCCGCTGGTCACGTAGAGCGCCATCGCCCCGCGCTGGCGGTGGTCGTCGCCGAACACCAGCACGCGCATCCGCTTGGCGGGCTTGGCGTAGCTCGAGCGCGACCGGCGCGCAGCCCCCGCGACGAGGCCGCGCCACTCCATCGGCGGATCGATCAGCATGATCCCGAGCGTCCAGCTCGGCGCCTCCGCCTCGCGGACGACGTCGCCGATCAGCTCGAGCGCGCCGCCGGTGAGCGGGTCGACCAGGCCGACCGCGAGCCGGGTACCGAGCGGAAACCACGCCGCCGTATCGAGGGAGATCCCGGCATCCGAGACATCGAGCGTGCGGCACACGGCCATGTCACCACCGAGCAGCGGGACGGCGGTGGCCGCGGTATCCATCCGGTAGCGGGGCGAGCGGCGCGACAACAGCTGGATTGTACAGCCGGGGATTTCATTTGGGATCGGCCGCCGACCCAACTCGGCAGTCTTCGGACGATGTTAGCGTCGGTGCGCGTGTTCGAGCTCCGGTGGACCTGGCTGTGCCTGCCGTATGTTGCGTGCGCCGCGGCGCTGGTGACCATCGGCGCGGTCGCCGCCCTGGTCCGGGGCGACCGGGTCATGCGGCTGGGCGTCATCGGCGCGGCGACGACGGCGCTGCCCTGGGCGCTGTGCTCGGGGCTCGCACTGTGCACCGATGATCCAGAGGTCGCGACGCGCTTGTTGCGGCTCGGGACCGGCCCGGTGGCGCTGATCGGGCCGAATCTCTTGCTCGTGCTATTCGGGGTCAGCGGCCAGCTCGAGCGCCATCGCTGGGCGGTGCGGCTCGCCGGGATCGTCGGCGCGGTGCTGCTCGGGCTGTGCTGGAACACCGACTGGACGGTCCCGGGCGTCCATCGCCTGAGCTCGGGCGTGCTCTATCTGAGCGCCGGGCCGCTCACCGACTTCCACATCTCACAGCTCGCGACCTGGATGCTCGTCGGGCTGCTGGTCGCGCGCCGCTCGATGATGCGCGGCGAGCGCCGCAGGATGATGCGGGTCTCGATCATCGCGCTGGTGCTCGCCGCGATCGGCGGGACCGACATGCTGCTCGTGCACGGCGTCGTCGGCATGTATCCGATCGCGTGGCTGCCGGCGACGATCGCCTGCGCGATCACGCTGTACCTCGAGCTGCGGACCGATCTGTTGCGCCCGCGCGGCTTCGACTCGAGCGTGCTGTACGAGCTGGTCGGAACGCTGACCGCGGCGGTCCTCGTCGGCGGGGTGGCGTTCGCGCTGCAGGGCGCGACGCCGGTCGCGGTCGCTGTGATCGCGAGCGCGGTGTGGACCGCGGTGACCGCGATCGTGTGGGGGATCGAGCGCAGGCGCCGGCCGCCGAGGGTATTCGGCCAGCGCGCCCTCGAGGAGTTCGCAGCGCGTCTGGCGGACGTCGACGACGACAAGCCCGTGGCCGCGGCGCTCGCGGGGCTGTGGGGCCAGATCGCGGTCAACGTGCGCGGGACGTGGCGCGCCGATCCCGAGGGCGCGGCGCTCACCGAGGTCGCCACCGGGGCGTCGTGGCCGCTCGATCGCGAGGTCGCTGCGTGGCTGGTGGCGCACGGCGAGCCGCTGGCCACCGTGGATCTGACGACGATGCGGCTCGGTCCGATCCGCGCGCGGGTCGAGGCGCTGGTCGCCGCGCGCGGCGCGACCCTGCTGGTGCCGCTCATCGATCGCGGCGCGCTCGTCGGCGTGGTCGAGGCCGACCACGTGCTCGCGCTGCGCGAGGCCGAGCGCGGGCTGGTCGCCGAGTCGGCGCGCACGGCGGCCCGGGCGTTGACCTACGTGAACCTCGCACGCGCCGCCGCCCGCGAGGGTGCGACCGCGCGGGAGGTCGAGGTCGCCGAGGCGATGCGCCTGCAGGCCGCGGCGAGCCGCGACGACGAGCTCGGGCGCTGGCTGGTCGCCGCCGAGTACCGCAGCGCCCCGCGCTCGACCGGCGCCACGTGGTCGGCGAGCCTGCTCGGCGACGGCCGCCTCGCGCTCGTCGTGACCGAGGGCCAGGCCCACGGCGTGGGCGCAGCGCTCGCGACCGCGGCGCTGACCGGTGCATTCGCCGCCGCGACCGCCACCGCGTCGCCGGGGCTCGACGAGCTGCTCGCGGCCCTGGGCGCCAGCTCCTCCGACGACGGCGGCGGCGACATCGGCGCGCCGATCGCGGCGTTCGTCGCGATCCTCGACGGAGAAGCGCGCACGATCTCGTGGGGCTGCGCCGGCCACCCGGGCGCCGTCGTGGTCAGCGGTTCGGCGCACGACGCCTGGGCGGCGCCCATCGGCGGTGGCGGCGCGCGCCTCGGCGCAGCCGGCGCGGTCCGGCGCGGTGAGGCGCCGCTCGCCACCGACGCTGCGCTCGTCATCGCATCGAGCGGCGTGCGCGGCGCCGACGCCGCCGCGTGGCACCGGCGGCTCTGCGAGCGCGCCTCCGCGGGTGCGCGGCTGGCGAGCCTGCTCGTCGCAGACGCCGCACCCGAGGGCCCGACGGGCGCCGACCTCTTGGCCGTCGTCGTAAGGCAACGGCGCGTCGAGAGGCGATCGGCTACCCTGTCTACATTAGGGGGGTAACCATGAGCGATTCCACCGAGCGCGCCCGCCGCTCGATCAGCAACTTCATCCGAGGGGCGCGCGGCGAGCCTTCGCGGCTATGGCTCGCGGCCGGCGCACTCGTCGTGCT
>DATIPJ010001024.1:0-2320 GCA_035472155.1 Kofleriaceae bacterium | reverse complement strand
GTACGTCTGGTCCCGGTGGGCAAGGCGATCGACGAGGTGATCGGCACCCACGGCATCGAAGCGCAGAAGTGATCGCGCCGCGGTTCGCCGAGCTGCCGCCGAGCGTATCGACGTTGCCGTGGGTGAGAAGTTGCCGCTCCGACCGGCGACCGTGCCGGCCTCCACCGGCCGGTAGGTCGATCCGCACGCCATGGATCCGTGCTGGTGGATCGGCAGCGATGGACCGCGCATCGATCCGTGTGCAGCGTGCTGCGGCGGTCGTGGTCGCTCCGCTCATGTTCTGATTGGCACGAGACCTCACAGTTTTGAAGGTTGCAATGCGCATGTTGGCGGCGCGTGCCTCGTGCGCGACGCACGCGTGCACGGCGCACGAGCGCGCGCACATGTCACATGAGACGAGAGTCAGGCACGGGCTTAGCCGTCGCACGTCCAGCACACTGCTTGCTAGATCCGCCTGACCTGTACGAATTGCCGCAGAACCACTGCGATCGATCGAAGGGATAGCGTGATCGGCGGCGACGTCTTGTTATCTCATGATCGTGACTGAGTGGAGGCCCCCGGACGAATTCGAAGAGTACCGACTGGTACGGTTGCTCGGCCGTGGTGCGATGGGAGAGGTATATCTCGCACGCGACTCGCTGCTCGACCGGCCGGTAGCCGTCAAGTTCGTGCAGGCGGAGGACCCGGTGGCGCGTGCGCGGCTGTTCGATGAGGCGCGCGCGATCGCCAGGTTGCAGCATCCCAACGTCGTTGCGATCTATCGCGTCGCCGAGGTGGCGGGGCATCCGTACCTGGTGTCGGAATACGTGCGCGGGCGGCCGCTCGATCAACTCGACCGGCCGGCGCCATCTCGCCAAGTGCTGGAGCTGGCCCTGGATCTGGCGCGCGGGCTCTCGGCGGCGCACCGCTGCGGCGTGCTGCACCGCGACGTCAAGCCGGCCAATGCGATGCTCACCGACGATGGTCGCGGCAAGCTGCTCGACTTCGGGCTCGCGCGCGTGGTCGACGCATCGCAGGTCGAGGAGCCCGAGGTCGCTCCGCCGCGCGAGCGCGACGACAGCCGGCCAGCGCCGGTCAAGCTGACCGACATCGATGACATCGACGCGACGCGCTCGCCGCGCGTGCGCTGGTCCGCGCGCGAGACGATCACGTATGCAGGTGAGGAGTCCGACCGCTCGGTCCGCAGCAGCTCGCGGCCCGATCATCTGGTCGGCACGCCGCTGTACATGGCGCCCGAGCTGTGGCGCGGCGAGCCGGCAACGCGCCGCTCGGATCTGTACTCGCTCGGCATCCTGCTGTACGAGCTGCTCGCCGGGACCGCGCCGCATCGCGGCATCCCGCTCGCGATGCTGGGCGACATCATCCAGCAGCGCGACGTGCCGCGGGTCGGCGACATCGCGCCCGGGGTGGATCCGGCGCTCGCGGCGATCGTCGATCGCCTGGTCGAGCGCGACGCGGGCGCGCGGTTCACGTCGGCCGACGAGCTGGTGGTCGCGCTCGAGGAGTGTGCCGCCCCGACGCCCACGGCCAGCGTGCCCGACGGCAATCCGTACCGCGGACTGTCGGCGTTCGAGTCCGAGCATGGCTCGCTGTTCTTCGGGCGGCGCAGCGAGATCCGCGAGCTGGTGCACCGCGTCCGCAGCGAGGCGTTCGTCGTGGTCGGCGGCGACTCGGGCACCGGCAAGTCGTCGCTGTGCCGCGCCGGCGTGTTGCCGTGGCTGGTCCAGAACGACGGGTGGTAGCGGGTCGACGTCGTGCCCGGCCGTCACCCGGTGCGCCCGCTCGCTGCCGCGCTCGCTGCGTGGTCCGACAGCGACGAGGCGACGCTCGACGCGCTGATCCGCGACACGCCCGATGCGCTCGCGCGCGCGATCCGCCAGCAGGCGCTGCGGTCCGACGAGGAGCGCCGGCTGCTGTTGTTCGTCGACCAGCTCGAGGAGCTGCTCACGCTGTCCGAGCCCGACGAGGCCCGCCTGGTCGCCGCCGCGCTCGCCGCGCTCGCGGTGCGCGTGCCGTCGGTGCGCGTGCTCGCCACGGCGCGCTCCGACTTCCTGTCGCGGCTCGCGATGCTGCCCGGGCTCGGCGACGAGATGGCGCGCGGGCTGTACTTCCTGCGCCCGCTCACCGGCGATCGCATCCGCGAGGTCATCGTGCGGCCGGCGGCGGCCAAGGGTGTGGCGTTCGAGTCCGAGGCGCTGGTCGACACGCTCGTCGCGCAGACCGAGCTCGCGCCCGGCGGCCTGCCGCTGCTGCAGTTCACGCTCGCCGAGGTGTGGGACGCGCGCGACGTCGAGACCCGGACGATCCGCGCCGAGTCGCT
>DATIPJ010001023.1:0-12136 GCA_035472155.1 Kofleriaceae bacterium | reverse complement strand
GATCCGCACGCGGTGGCCGAGACCGTGGTCCGGGAGCTCGGGGCGAGCGGGCCGGTCGCGCGAGAGATCCGCTACCGCGGCGTCCTCCGCGAGGAGCTGGGCCTGGCCGAGCTATCGCCAGCGGTGGCTCCCGACGCCTCGCCGATCCGCGACGGAGGTGTGTATCTGATCACCGGTGGGGCTGGGGCGATCGGCAGCATCCTCGCGCGCGATCTGATCGAGCGGCGCGCTCGCGTCGTGGTGCTCGGGCGACGCGCGCCCGACGGCATCGCGCGCGCGCACCACGTGCGCTGCGACGTCACGCGGCGCGCGGAGGTCGACGCAGCGGTCGCCGAGGTCATCGACCGTCACGGTGCGCTGCACGGCGTATTTCATGCGGCCGGCGTTCTCGACGACGGTCTCCTGATCACGCGAAGCTGGTCCGGGATCGAGCGCGTGATCGCCCCCAAGTGGCGCGGCGCCGTGGTCCTCGATGAGGCGACGCAGCACATCGATCTCGATCTGTTCGTCGTGTTCTCCTCGATCGCGGGCGTGTTCGGAAACGCGGGGCAGGCGGGCTACGCGTTCGCCAACCGGCTGACGAGCGAGCTCGCCGAGCAGCGCGAGGCGAAGCGCGCGCGGGGCGAACGACGCGGCCGCAGCGTCGCGATCGAGTGGCCGCTGTGGCGCAGCGGCGGGATGTCGATGCCCGCTGAGGACCAGGACGAGATGCAGCGCCGCACGGGTCTCGAAGCGATCGGCGACCGCGAAGCGCTCGACGCCCTGTGGAAGGCGATCTCGCGCGGCGTTCCGCGCGTGGCGATCCTGGCCGGCGACGGCGCGCGGATCCGGACCACGCTACTCGCCGCCGGAGCCAGCTCGCCGGTGGAGCCCGCGGCGCCGGCGGTGGCGGCGCCGGATGACCCCGGCCTCGTCGCCGCGGTCGAGGCCTATCTCACCGGCGTGGTCGCCGCCAGGACCAAGTTTCCCGCGCAGCGGCTGCGCGCCCGCGAACCGCTCGAGAGCTACGGCATCGACTCGATGATGATCGTCGGAATCACGCGGAGGCTCGAGGAGGATCTCGGCGAGCTGTCCAGGACCTTGCTGTTCGAGCATCGCACGATCGCCGAGCTGGCCGAGCACCTCGTGCGTCACCATCGCGCCGCGCTCGATCGGATGCTCGCCGCCGCGCCGACCGCGGCGCGCCCGGCGATCGCGCCGGCGGTCCCGATCGCGCCCCAGGCGTCGCCCGCGCCGCGGCGCGCCGAGCTCGACGGCGACGCCCCGATCGCGATCATCGGCATGGACGGGCGCTATCCCCAGGCGCGGAGCCTTGCGGCGCTGTGGGACAACCTCTGCGAGGGCCGCGACGCGGTCGTCGAGATCCCGCGCGAGCGCTGGGACGCCGGCCGCTTCGATCCCGCGCCCGGCGAGCGCGGCGCGTGGGGGACGAGCTACGGACGCTGGGGAGGCTTCCTCGACGACATCGATCTGTTCGACGCCGAGCTGTTCAAGATCTCGCCGCGCGAGGCGGCGCTCATGGATCCCCAGGAGCGACTGTTCCTCGAGAGCGCGTGGCGCACGCTCGAGGACGCCGGTTGCTCTGCGGCCAGCCTGCGCGGTGCGCGGGTCGGCGTGTTCGCGGGCGTCATGTACGGCGAGTACCAGCTCGTCGCCGACACCGAGCGCGGCGCTCCGGCCGTGGTTTCGTCGTATGCGTCGATCGCGAACCGGGTGTCGTACTTCTTCGATTTCCGCGGCCCCAGCCTGGCGATCGATACGATGTGCTCGTCCTCGCTGACGGCGCTGCACCTGGCGTGTGCGAGCCTACGCCGCGGCGAGTGCGATCTGGCTCTGGTCGGCGGCGTGAACCTGTCGCTGCACCCGCGCAAGTACCAGTTCCTGAGCCAGCACCGATTCCTGTCGTCGGACGGGCGCTGCCGGAGCTTCGGGGCCGGCGGCGATGGCTACGTTCCGGGCGAAGGTGTGGGCACGGTGCTGCTCCGGCCGATGCCGGCCGCGATTTGCGCCGGTGACCGGATCGCCGCGGTGATCCGAGCAACGAGCGTGAACCACGGTGGCCACACCAACGGCTACAGCGTGCCGAATCCGCGTGCGCAAGGTGAGGTGATCGCCGAAGCATGGGCGAGCGCCGGTGTCGCGACCGACACGATCGGCTACCTCGAGGCGCACGGCACGGGGACCCAGCTCGGTGATCCGATCGAGCTCTCGGCGCTCAACGCTGCCTTTGCCGATCGGCCGCCCCGGCGGTGCGCGCTGGGATCGCTCAAGTCGAACCTCGGGCACCTCGAGGCCGCGGCCGGCGTGGCTGCGCTCCACAAGGTCGTCCTGCAGCTCGTGCACCGCACGTTCGTGCCATCGCTCCATGCGGAGCAGCTCAACCCGCAGGTGCCGTTCGCGAGCTCGCCGTTCGCGCTCCAGCGCCAGCGCGAGCCGTGGCCGGCGCTGACCGGCGCCGACGGCGAACCGCTGCCGCGCAGGGCCGGGATCAGCTCGTTCGGCGCCGGCGGCGCAAACGCGCACGTCGTGCTCGAGGAAGCACCGGCTCCGGCGGCGCGCGCCGCGCAGCCGGACTCGCCGCAGCTCATCGTGCTGTCGGCGCGATCGCGCGATCGACTGCTCGCCTGTGCGCGCGATCTGGCCGGCTTCCTCGCCGCGTCCGCGACAGCCCCGTCGGTCGATCTCCAGCTCCAGGACGTGGCGTTCACGCTCCAGGTGGGGCGCGCGGCGACCGAGCACCGGCTTGCCTTCGTGGCCCGCGACATCGGTGGCGCGGCGGCGCAGCTCGGCGCGATCGCCGACCGCGGCGACCTGGCCGCGGACGGCGTGAGCTCCGGCAACCTCCTCGATCTCGAAGCCCAGACAGAGCCGTCCAGCGAGGAGATCGCCGGCGCGCTGTCGGCAGGAGACCTCGCCGCGCTGGCTCGGGCCTGGGTCCGGGGTGGGGAGATCGACTGGGCGCGCTTGCACGTCGCGTCACAGCCGCGGCGGATCGCGCTGCCGGGTTACGCCATGGGGCGTACGCGGCACTGGTTCGATCGCCTCGTTGCTGCGCGAACCGAGGAGCCTGCGCGCAGCGCGGCATCGCCGGCCGAGCCGGCGCGCACGACCGGAAAGCTGCGGCTCTCTCCCGTGCCCCCGGCGTCCGGATCGCGCGCGCCGGATCCCGTCGACACGGCAAGCCCCGCACCGGACGCCAGTCCAGCGGTGGCCGACGCACCGACCTCCGCCCGCCCCGACGGCGCCGCCCTGGAGCGCGACGTGGCGGAGCTCGTGGGTCGCGTGCTGTTCGCCGAAGCGGACACTCTCGATATCGCGCGGCCGCTGGTCGATCTCGGCTTCGACTCGGTCCTGGGCGTCGAGCTGATCAACGAGCTGAACCGACGCTTCGGGCTGACGCTGAAGGTGGCCGAGCTGTATGGCGCCGTCACGATCCGCGACGTCGCGACCCTGGTGGCGTCGCTCGTGAGCAGCCCGCCGACGCCGGTCGTACCGGCGGTCGTACCGGCGGTCGTACCCGCCGCGGCGCCACCGCCGTCGGCGCCGGTCGCACACGCGGCGACCACCGCGACCCGAGCGCCGGCATCGATCGCGCCGCCGGCAGCGATCGCCGTGGTCGGCATGTCGTGCCGGTTCGCCGGTGCTGGAGACTGGCGAACGCTGTGGGCGAACCTTGGCGACGGGGTCGACAGCGTCCGCGAGGTGCCGGCACAGCGCTGGAGCGTGGCCGCCCACTTCGATGCGTCGCGCCGCTCCAGCGATCGCACCTACAGCAAGTGGGGCGGCTTCCTCGACGGCGTGGACGAGTTCGACGCCGCGTTCTTCCAGATCGCGCCGGCCGAGGCCGAGCTGATGGACCCCCAGCACCGGCTGTTCCTGCAGGAAGCGTGGCGCACCTTCGAGGACGCCGGCTACGCGCCCGGCGCGCTGGACCGGGCGCGCTGCGGTGTGTTCGTCGGCGTCATGCAGAACGAGTACGCGCAGCGCTACCGCGAGCACGGCCGCGATCACCACCCCGCGCTGGCGATGCTCGGCAACTCGATCTCGATCCTCCCGTCGCGGATCGCCTACACCCTGAACCTGCGCGGCCCCACGCTCGCGGTCGACACGGCGTGCTCGTCGTCGGCGGTAGCGCTCCACCTCGCCTGCCAGAGCCTGCTTCGCGGCGAGACCGACATGATGCTCGCCGGCGGCGTGTCGCTGTACCTCGGCCCCGAGCCCTACGTGATGATGAGCCAGGCCGGCATGCTGTCGCCGCGCGGGCGGTGCCACACCTTCGACGACGGCGCCGACGGGTTCGTCCCCGGCGAGGGAGTCGCCGCGGTCCTCCTCAAGCGCGCGGACGATGCGCTGCGCGACGGCGACCACATCTACGGGCTCATCCGCGGCTCGGGCATCAACCAGGACGGCCGCAGCAACGGGATCACGGCGCCGAGCCTGGAGGCCCAGCGCGAGCTGGAGATCGAGGTGTACCGGACCGCCGGCATCGACCCGGCCACGATCGGATACGTCGAGGCGCACGGCACCGGCACCAAGCTCGGCGATCCGGTCGAGCTCGAGGCGCTGAGCGCGGCCTTCCGGCAGGTCACCGGCACACCGGGAGCGCGCGCGAGCTGCGCGATCGGCTCGATCAAGACCAACCTCGGGCACACCTCCGCGGCGGCGGGGCTCGCGGGTCTGATCAAGATCCTGACCTGCCTGCGCGCCGACGCGATCGCGCCGAGCCTGCACTTCGCGCGCGCGAACGCCCACATCGACTTCGACGCCGGGCCGTTCTTCGTGGCTCGCGAACGGCGGCCGTGGCTCCGGACCGCCGGGGAGCCGCGCCGCGCCGCGCTGAGCTCGTTCGGCTACAGCGGTACGAACTGTCACGTGATCGTCGAGGACGCACCACTGCGAGCGCCGGCGCACGAGCTGCGGCGGCAGCACCTGATCGCGCTGTCTGCGCCGAGCGCGGACGCCCTGATCGAGATCGCCGAGCGCCTCGCGCGGTGGGCGGCCGAGGAAGCCAGCGGGGCGGCGCTCGACGACGTCGCCTACACGCTCCTGTGCGGGCGCCAGCGCTTCGCGGTCCGCTGGGCCTGCACGGTGGCGAGCTGCGACGAGCTCGCGCTCGCGCTGTCGCGCTGTCGCGCTGATCTGGCGAGGCGGCGCGCCGAGCCAGCGCTCGATCGCTCCGCGCTCGGGTGCGCGTTGCAGGAGCTCGGCGAGCGACTCATCGACGAGGTGAACGCGCCGATCGAGCCCGCTGCGTCCCGCGACAAGCTCGCCATGCTCGCCGACCTGTTCGAGCGCGGGGGCGACCTCGGCTGGCGCCGGCTGTTCGGCGCCGAGGTCCGCCGGGTGCCGCTCCCGACCTATCCGTTCGCGCGCACGCGGTACTGGCTCGGATCGGAGCTCGGATCGGAGCCGGGCGCGGACGCGAGCTATCGCGAGCACCTGGTCCCGACGCTGCCGATCATCAACGATCATCGCATCGCCGGACGGCGGATCGTCCCCGCGGCGCTCTACGTCGAGCTCGCTCGGCGCGCCCTGGAGCGCGACGGGCGACGCGGCGCGTGGGCGTTGCGCGATCTGCGCTGGGCGATCCCCGTGGAGGTCGACGATGCCGGCGTCGAGCTCGAGCTCGCAAGCGACCGCGGAGCGCTGTCGTTCGTGGCCGAGCCATACGGCATCGTCGCGCACGCTCGCGTCGCCGATCTCGGGCCGGGCGACGACGCACCGGCGTCCGAGACCGCCGCGGTGCTGGCGGCGCGCTGCGCTCGGCGGGTCGACGTCGCGGCGCTGTACCGCGCGCTCGCAGAGGCGCGGATCGAGCACGGACCGTCGCTGCGCACGATCGAGACCCTCGCCTGCGGCGATGGCGAGGCGCTCGCCGTGGTCGCGACGCAGACCGCGGCGGTCGCACCCGCGCTGTACGAGCTGCCCCCGGGTCTGCTCGACGGCGCGATGCAGTCGGCTGCCGCTCTGATGAGCGAGGGCGGCGACGGAGCGGGGCCGGGGCGGTTGACCGTGCCGGTCGCGATCGAGCGCATCCGCGTGCTCGGCCCTGTACCGGCGCGCTGTCGCGTGCACGTCAGGGCGCGGCGGGACGGGGCGGCGCCAGCCCGCTTCGATCTGCGTTTCCTCGACGACGAGGGTCGGGTCGCGGCCGCGGTCGACGGCCTGGAGCTGCAGTGCGCCGGCGAGGCGCGCGACCGCGAGACCACCAGCGTGTTCACCGTGCGCTGGCAGGACGCGGCAGCGATCGCCGCGCCCGCGCGCGACGGCGCGCGCGCAGGCTCGCTATGGATCTTCGACGACGGTCAGCGCTGGGCTGACGAGCTGGCCCGCGGCGCGGCGCCGCCCGTGGTGCGGATCACCGCGGGAGCGTCGTTCCACGACGCGGGCGAGCACCGCTTCGTGATCCGCCCTGATTCCATCGCGGACCACGCCCGGCTGTTCGACCAGCTCGCGCGCCGCGGGATCGCGCCGGTGACGATCGTCCATGCGTGGGCGGGAACGGCGACCGAGCCGTCGATCGCGGCCGTGCATGCCCTCGCTCGCGCATGGCTACAGCGCGGCGTCGTCGAACCGCTCGAGATCATCCTCGCGCCGGACGGCGACGACGGTCCGGCGCGCTGCCTCGCGCTGGCCTCGGCCTCGTACCTGCGCACCCTCGCCCGCGAGCAGCCGGCGATCGCGTGGCGCTGCATCGACATCGATCGCGCGAGCGAGGCGCGAGCTGGTCGCGCGCCGCTCCTCGCCATCGAGCTGGCGGCGCTCGGCGACGCCGGCGCCGAGATCCGCCACGCGGACGGGATCCGGCAGCGCCGGGTCCTCGCGCTCGAGACCGACCGCGAGCCGCACGCCGATCTGCCGGTCCGTGCTGGTGCGGTCTACGTGATCACCGGCGGGGCGGGCGGTGTCGGTCGCGCCGTGGCGCTCGATCTCGCGCGCCGCGCGCCGATCAAGCTCGCGCTGTGCGGGCGCTCTCCGGCGGACGCCGCGATCGAGGCGCTGCTGCGCGAGATCGGCGGTCGCGGCAGCGAAGCGATCTACGTGCGCGCGGACGTCGCGGATCGCGCCCAGACCGCGCGCTTGCTCGACGAGGTCGGCCGCCGGCTCGGGCCGGTGCGCGGTGTGATCCACGCCGCCGGCGTGCTCCGCGAGGCGCTGGTCGGCCGCCTGGAGATGACCGAGCTGAGCGCGGTGGTCGCGCCCAAGCTGCTCGGCGCGCGCTGGCTCGACGAGTTGACCGCCGATCAACCGATCGAGTTCTTCGTGCTGTTCTCGTCGATCGCAGCCGTCGTCGGCGTGCCCGGCCTCGCCGCTTACGCGGCCGGCAACGCCGCGCTGGGCGTGCTCGCGGACCAGCGCGAGCGCGCCGGGCGCCCCGGCCGATCGCTGGCGGTGCACTGGTCGCTGTGGCGCGACGGTGCGATGACGGTCGACGACGCGACCCTGCGCTGGCTCCGCGAAGTCCACGACCTGGCGCCGATCGAGATCGATGGTGCGATGACAGCGCTCGGCCGTGCCCTCGCGAGCGGAGCGACCCAGTGCGTCGTCGCCGCGGGCGATCAGGCAGCGCTGGCTCGCTGGCTCGCACCCGCCGCCGCCGTGCGCGATGCGCGCGACGCCGCGCCGGTGCCGCTCGCGCTGCGGGCGCGCGTCGCCCAGCACGTGCACGAGGTCCTCGCGCACGCGCTGCGCGTGCCCGCTGCGGAGCTCAGCGACGACACCCGGTTCGAGCGTTACGGGCTCGAGTCGATCCTGATCGTTACCCTGACCCGAGGACTCGAGAGGACCTTCGGTCCGCTCCCCAAGACTCTGTTCTTCGAGCACCGGACCGTGGGCGAGCTGGTCGATCGCCTCGCGCACCATCACGCCGGCGCGCTGGCCGAGCCCACGCCCACGCCCACGCCCACGCCCCGCGTCGCGCACGCTCCGGTTCCAGCGCCGGCGCCCGGGATGTCCAACGCGATCGCGATCGTCGGCCTTGCCGGGCGTTATCCCAAGGCCGACGACCTCGAAGCGTTCTGGTCCAACCTCGTGGCCGGGCGGGACTGCATCGAGGAGGTTCCGCCGGAGCGCTGGCCGGTCCGCGATCGGTCCGCGACCGACGTCACCGCGGGGGCGCGATCGGCGTCCACGTGGGGCGGCTTCCTGTCCGACATCGACTGCTTCGACTCGCTGCTGTTTCACATCTCGCCGCGCGAGGCCGAAGGCATGGACCCGCAGGAGCGGGTCTTCCTCGAGACCGCGTGGACGGCGTTCGAGCACGCCGGCTACTGCCGCGAGCAGCTGGCCGGCGCCGCGGTCGGCGTGTTCGTGGGCGTGATGTGGGGGACCTACCAGCTGTACGGCGCAGAGCCCGCGCGGCGCGCGGCCGGCGTGCTGCCCAGCTCGTCCTACGGATCGATCGCGAACCGCGTGTCGTACGTGATGGACCTGCGCGGCCCCAGCCTCGCGGTCGACACGATGTGCTCGTCGTCGTTGACCGCGATCCACCTCGCGTGCGCCAGCATCCTCGCGGGCGAATGCGCGATGGCGATCGCGGGCGGCGTCAACATCTGCTCGCACCCCAACAAGTACCTGCAGCTGAGGCAGGCCAAGTTCCTGTCGAGCGATGGCCGCTGTCGCAGCTTCGGCGCCGGCGGTGACGGCTACGTGCCGGGTGAAGGCGCGGGCGCCGTGGTGCTCAAGCGGCTCGAGGATGCGGAGCGCGACGGCGATCACGTGCACGCCGTGCTCCGTGGAACCGCGATCGATCACGGCGGGCGCACCAACGGCTACAGCGTGCCGAGCCCGACCGCGCAGGCGGCGACGATCTCCCGCGCGCTCGCGCGCGCGAACGTCGAGCCCGACACGATCGACTACGTCGAGGCCCATGGCACGGGCACCGCGCTCGGAGATCCGATCGAGGTGCGGGGGTTGGTACAGGCGTTCGGCGGCGGCTCGACGAGCCGCACCTGCGCGCTCGGCTCGGTGAAGTCGAACATCGGGCACCTCGAGTCGGCGGCGGCGATCGCGGGCCTGACCAAGATCGTCCTGCAGATGAGGCACCACGAGCTCGTGCCGTCGCTGCACGCCGAGACGCTCAACCCGGATCTCGCGCTCGACACAAGCCGGTTCCGCGTCCAGCGCGAACGGGTGCCCTGGATCCCGCTCGACGCGACCGCGTCGCCGCTTCGGGCCGGGCTCAGCTCGTTCGGTGCAGGTGGCTCCAACGGGCATCTGATCGTCGAGGAATATCGCAGCACACCGGCGCCGGAGGCCGACACGGCGCCCGAGCCGTTCGTGCTCTCGGCCCGCGATGGCGCGGCGCTGCGCGACTACGCGAGCCGGATCGCGGCGTTCCTGTCGCCGCCATCGCTCCCGTCCGATCCGGCGCGAGCACGTTCGATCGACCACGCGGGCACGCTGGCGGAGTTGCGCGTCGCCGCCGCCGAGACCCTCGCGCTGCCCGTCGAGGCGATCGACCCGAGCCTACCGCTCGACGCGGAGTACGGACTCGACGCGGTGACGGCGCGCCGGCTGTGCGAGCGCATCGAGGCGCGCACCGGCGCGGCGATCGCGCCCGGTCAGCTGCGCCTGCACGACAGCCTCGAGGCGGTCGCGCATCGGCTCGCGCGCGGCCCCGCGCACGACGGCACGGCAACGGCCACACCCCAGCTCGCGCTGAGCGACGTTTGCTACACCAGCCAGGTCGGTCGCGAGCCGCTCGCCGAGCGACTCGCGATCGTCGCGGCGACTGTGCCGGCCCTCGCCGACGCGCTGCGGCGCTACGCCGAGCGCGGCGAGATCGTCGATGGCGCGTACGCTGGCCGAGCGCCTGGCGAAGCGGCCGTCGCCGGCGACCGCAGCTCCGCGACCGAGGGCGATGCGCGCGCACTGGCGGCGCGCTGGGTCCGCGGAGAAGCGGTCGCGTGGCGCGAGCGATCGCGCGGCCGCGCCCGGCGGCGCGTGCCCATGCCGGGATATCCGTTCGCGCGCATCCGGCACTGGGTGCGCGATCCGAGCGCCGATCCAACCGGGGAGACGAGACCGAGCACCGCCCGCCCGGCGGTGGTCGAGGGAGGACCATCGATGTCGACGTCAAGCACTGCACCCGCACCCTTCGGGCCGTACCGGCCCGTGCAACCCGAGATGCTGCGGACCGCGTCCGATCTGTCGCAGCGCAAGGCCCTCTACCTCGAGGAGTTCACGCGCGAATACTGCCAGCGCCACGCGCGCTCCAAGGACAGCGCTGCGCAGTACCGGGCCAGCTATGCCGACTACCGGGCGGCGCCGTACTTCCACATGGCGCTCAAGGAGATGTGTTTCTCGGTGGTGCCCGCGCGCGCCGAGGGCGCGCGGCTGTGGGACGTCGACGGCAACGAGTACATCGACATCGCGATGGACTTCGGCGTGAACCTGTTCGGTCACCAGCCGGGCTTCCTCAAGCAGGCCGTCGTCGAGCAGCTCGACCGGGGGTTCGCGTTGCCGTTCCGCAGCGAACCGGGCGGGCGCGCTGCGCAGCTGCTGTGCGAGCTGACCGGCAACGAGCGCGCCGCATTCGTGCAGTCGGGCTCCGAGGCGGTGATGACCGCGATGCGGCTCGCGCGCCACGTGACGGGGCGCAAGAAGATCGTGCTGTTCGAGAACTCCTACCACGGACTTTCCGACGGCGTCCTGGTGCGCAACGTCGACGAGAACGGCCGCAGGGTGACGCGTCCGGTGATCCCCGCGATCCCCGAGGGCGTCGTCGATGCGATCGTCGTCCTGCCGTACGGCGCGCCCGAGACGCTCGAGGAGATTCGCGCGCGCAGCAGCGAGCTCGCGGCCGTCCTGGTCGAGCCCGTGCAGAGCCGCAATCCCGGGCTGCAGCCGCGCGCGTTCCTGCAACAGCTTCGCGAGCTCACGAGTCAGGGCGGCGTGGCGCTGATCTTCGACGAGATCATCACGGGACTGCGCTGCGCGCCGGGCGGCGCACAGGCCTGGTTCGACGTATCGGCCGACATCGCGACCTACGGAAAGGTGCTCGCGGGCGGGCTTCCGCTCGGCGCGGTGGCCGGCCGGCGCACGTTCATGGACGCGATCGACGGCGGCGAGTGGCAGTTCGGTGACAGCTCCTACCCCAGGACCGCGCGCACGTTCTTCGGGGGCACGCACTCGCAGAACCCGCTCGCGCTCGCGGCCGCCGTCGCCGTGCTCGAGCACCTGCGCCGCGAAGGTCCGGGGCTCCAGCGCCGGCTCAACGAGCGCTGCGCGGGCATGGTCGCCGAGCTCGACGCATGGCTGCACAGCGAGCGCGTCGGGCTCCGGCTGGCGAGCTTCGCGTCGCTGTTCCGGTTCGTACCGGAGCGGACCAACCTGCTCGATACCAACCTGTTCCTGCTGCACATGTGGCGGAACGGCGTGCTGCTGTCCGACATCGGCAACAACTTCCTGTCGGTCGCGCATCGCGACGCGGACGTCGCCGGCGTGATCGATGCCGTGCAGCGCAGCGTCCGCGACATGCGGCGCGGCGGCTACTTTTCCGTCGGCGAGAACCTCGCGGCCGCCGTCGCGCCGTCCCCGCCGTCCGCACCGACACCGCCACCGACACCGCCCCCGAGCCCTGTGCTCACGCCTCCCGCCGTTGCCAGGCCCGCCGCGGTCGGTTCGATGCTGAGCCGGATCGTCGGTCAGCTGGAGCGCCCGCGATGACGAACACCGGCCGCCCCGTGGAGCTCAGCGTGATCTTCTTCTCGGATTCGGGACCGGAGCGTCACGACGGGTACCAGCTCGTGTTCGACCTCGCCGAGTTCGCCGACCGCAACGGGTTCACCGCCGTATGGGTTCCGGAGCGGCACCTGCACCCGTTCGGAGGCAGCTATCCGAACCCGGCGGTCCTCGCCGCCGCGCTGGCGCAGCGCACGCGCAACGTGCGCATCCGCGCCGGTAGCGTCGTGCTGCCGCTTCATCATCCGATCGAGGTCGTCGAGTCCTGGGGCATGGTCGACCAGCTCTCGTCGGGCCGTGTCGACGTCGCGTTCGCGTCGGGCTGGAATCCGAACGACTTCATCGTCTCGCCCGGCACCTACGAGTCCCTGCGCGACGTGTGGCTCGAGCGCATCCCAATCGTCCAGGCCCTGTGGCGCGGCGAGCCGACCTCGTTCACCAACCCGCGCGG
>DATIPJ010001022.1:0-8582 GCA_035472155.1 Kofleriaceae bacterium | reverse complement strand
GCGAGACGTCTGCCGGGCTCGCCGTGATCGACGCCCATCGCGCCGGGGGTAGCTTCGCCGCGTACCGGCGCGCGTTCGAGGCGCACGGCGTGGTGCCGACCGGGCCGCGCGCCCGCGTTCCATCGAGCCAGGAGCTGATCGCGCTGCGCCGCCAGCGGCTCGCATCGCCCGCGGCCTGATCGCGATCGCGGCGTCAGTGCTGCGATGGTGACGGCATGCCGTAGCGCTCGAGCGCCTCGCGCAGCCCCGGCGTCTCGAGCGAGACCGGGCGCAGCCACAGCTGCTCGTGGTCGCGCGTCCACCAGGTCGAGCTGCTGTACCGCTCGAGGTGATACTGGAACCGGCGGATCCGCACCCAGCGCGGCGCGGCGCCCTCGAACGGGTCGACCGCGAGCAGCTGCCGGATCGTCTTGTCGCCGTCGAGCAGCTTCCACACGAGGTGCAGCATCCACGGGTCGCGCGGCTGATCGTGCATCGCGGCGAACCAGATCAGCCAGTCGAGCCGCAGGTGGTACGGCCCCAGCAGGCATGGCCGGCGCGCGATGTCGCCGGGCTTGCACGGCAGCTCGTACGCCGACCAGTGCGCGGTCTCGGGGTCCGCGTCGCGGGTGCCCTCGAGAATGATCTCATCGCGCTCCATGCCCACCGAGCCGAACGCGCCATAGGTGTTGACCAGCGCGAGCCGGTCGTAGCTCCGGTTCATCGCCTGGTGATGCGAGGCCAGGTTGGCGATGACCGGCGGGCTCTTGATCGCGACCAGCGCCGCGATGGCCACCACGAACCATGCGTGCCCGCCGAGCGGCCGCGACCCGTCCCACAGCGGGGCCGCCCTGTGCGCGCGCAGCCGCTCGCGCCAGCGCCCGGGCACCAGGCGCACCAGCAGATCGTCGTCGAACAGCGCGAGCACCGGGATGAGCGTCAGCCAGTTGAGGAACGCCAGGTTGCCGCTCGCGATCAGCACGGCCTGAAAGCCGGCCATCCCGAACGCGGCCGCCAGGCGCAGCCAGCGCGGCCCGAACGCGAACCACGGCAGCACGACCTCGACGAGGTGGTTGACGATCACGCCGCCGGCGAGCGCTGTATGCGGCAGGTGATGGAACAGCGGCGATAGCGGGTTGGGAATCGGCTGGGTCTCGAAGTGCGCATCGAGGCAGGTCAGCGCCGTCCAGCACGGATCGCCGCGCAGCTTGATGAGCCCTGCGCCGAGCATGATGCGGAACGCGAGCCAGCGCATCAGCACGATCGCGAGCCGCGGCGGCGGCGGTGCGCGCAGCGGCCGCGGGTCCCACGGATGCGCGAGGCATGCGGCGATGACCGTCGTCTCGAGCAGCTGGATCTCCCAGCCGAAGCCCCACCACAGCTGGCCGATCCGCTCGTAGGAGCCGTAGAGCAGCCACAGCGCCGCGAGCGACGGCAGGTTGGCATAGCCGACCAGCAGCGCCGCCGACAGCACGAGCCCCACGATCGCCCACGCGCGCAGCGCGCTATCCGAGGCGCCGAACATGAAGATCGACGGCACGTCCCAGAACGTCATGCCCGTGTTGTGCAAGCCGTCGACGTACGCCGCCGCGGGCGTCAGGCCGTGCGAGCCGAGCAGCGGCAGGCCCTGCAGCACGATCCCGAGGAACGCGAACAGGTAGACCACGCCGAGCAGGCGCAAGATCAGCCAGCGCGTGAGCACATAGCTGCGCGGCGGCCCGAGCCACGCATTCGCGCGCCCGAGCCCTGCGCGCAGCCGCCCGAGCGGCCCGGGCGGCCGGATCGACGGGATGGGGACTTCCTCGCGGTCGTCCATGCCCTACTGTACCGAATGCGGAGGGGGTCAGTCCCCGTCGATGGCCTGGCGCAGATACGCCACCGTATCGACCAGGGTCAGCTGCGGATCGCGCGGCGCAAACCCGAGCTCGCGCTCGGCCTTCGACGAGTCGATCCACCAGTAGTGCTCGGCCATCTCGACCGAGATCCGGTCGACCGGAGGCTCCTTGCCTCGCCAGCGATAGAGCTCCTCGACCAGGCTCGCCCCGAGCTTGTTCCACGACGCGGGCAGCTTGAGCCGGGGCGGCGCGATGTTCGCGATCCGGCCCAGCCGCGCGAAGAACTCCTTGGTCGTCCAGTTTGGCCCGCCGAGCAGATAGCGCTCCCCGGCGCGGCCGTGCTCCAGCGCAGCGGCGGTCGCGGCAGCCGCATCGCGCGCATCGACGAAGCTGATGCCGCCGTCGGGGATCGTCGGAATCTGGCGCTTCAAGAACTTGCGCACGTCGCCGGTCGACGACAGCCGGCGGTCGCCCGGCCCCGAGCAAGAGCGACGGGTTGACCGCGACGACCTCGATGCCGAGCCGCTTGCCGTGCTCGAACGCGAGCCGCTCCTGGTAGATCTTCGACGCGTAGTACGGCCAGCCCGCGACGATCTCCTCGGCGTACGGCGCCGACTCGTCGAGGATCTCCTCGTCCTTCGAGACGCCGATCGTCCCGCTGGTCGAGGCCAGCACCATGCGCGGGACCGCCGCGGCCGCCATGCGCTCGAGCACGCGCCGCGTGCCATCGACGTGCAGCCGCATCATGCGCTGCGCGTCGTCGGGATCGCGCGACACCGCGCCCGCGAGGTGGAACACCGCCGCCACGCCCTCGAGCGCGCGGTCGAGCTCGGGCCCGCTCAGCACGTCGCCCCGCACGTGCTCGACGCCGAGGTCGGCCAACACCACCGACCGCGTACGCGCGAGCCCGCGCACCGTGTGGCCCTGCTCGACCAGCACGCGGCACAGGTGCTCGCCGAGAAACCCGGTCGCCCCGGTCACCAGGACGCTACTCACGAGCCTCGTCCTCGATGGTCTTGGCTGGCTCCAGACCCTGCTCCTGGAGATACTCGGCAAGCGGCATCGTGCCCGCATCGCCGAGCGTCCACGCTTGCTCGCGCGGGGCGAGCCGGCGGATCACGCCCTCGACGTGATAGGTGATCGCCCGGTACTGCTCGCTGCGTGACTGCTGGCCTGCCAGCGCCACCACGTCGCGGTAGCTCAGGTACGGCCCGATGTAGGCCGCGACGCGCTCGCCCCGGCGCGGCAGGTACCGCCCCTTGGGCATCGCCTCGTGCGTGCCCGACAGGTACATCGGCAGGATGCCGCACTTGTTGGTCATCGCGAGATAGCCCAGCGACGGCTTGAAGTCCGACATGATGCCGGTCTCGCTGCGCGTTCCCTCGGGGAAGATCAAGAGGATGTAGCCGTCGCGAACGACCTCGCCCGCCAGCCGCAGCGACTCGCGCAACGAGCCGTGGCGCTCCATCGGCACCAGGTTGGTGAAGTTCTCGAAGTACATCCGGCGCACCGGATCGTCGAAGAAATAGTCCTTGGCCGCGAGCGCCACCAGCGCCTCGCCCTGCTCGCCGAGCGCGTACTTGATGAGCCCGGTGTCCAGGTGGCTGGCGTGGTTGGCGCACACGATGTAACCGCCGAACGGCGGCACGTTGGCCCCGCCATAGACGTCGGTCTCGAGCACGCGCGAGTACAGCGCCTTCATGCCGCCGCGCAGGGCGCGCCGCCCGAGCGCGACCAGCGGGCGCGGCACATCGATGTCGTCGTCGGCCTTCTTGTCCTCGGCGGCCTTCTCGCGCGCGAGCCGATCGCGCCGCGGCTTCTCGCTGCGCGTCCGCGCGCCGAGCCGCGCGATCAGCCGCTCGACGTCGGCCACGGTCTCCACCGTCTGCAGCTCGGCAGGATCGGGCAGGGTCACCCCGGCCGCCTCGAGCGCGACCGCCAGCTCGGTGAACATCAGCGAGTCGAACCCGAGCTCGTCGAGCCGCGACTCGCTGGTCACCGTGCCGCGCTTCTTCTGCGCGACATCGGCGAGCACATCGAGCAGCCACGCCCCCGATCCGCCGGCCGCCGCCTCGAGCTTCTTGACCTCGGCGCCGCCCTTGGCCGCGCGCTCGAGGCGCTGGATCTCCTGGATGACATCGCGCCGCCGCACCTTGCGCGACGCCGTCTTGGGCAGATCGAGGTCCCACAGGTGCACGACCTTGAGCCGCTTGTAGAGCGGCAGGCCCTTGCTGACCTTCTTGAGGTGCTCGCGCACCGCCTCGCGGACGGCCTCGCGCTCCATGCGGTCCTCGCCCTCGCCCTGCTCGTAGTCGGGCACGACGAGCGCCGCCACGGTCTCGTGGCCCGCCTCGCCCGGCAGCCCGACGACCGACATCTCCTTGACGTACTTCGAGTCGCGATACAGCTCCTCGAGCTCGTCGGGATAGACGTTCTCGCCCGACGGCCCGAGGATCATCTCCTTCTTGCGGCCGACGATGAAGAGGTTGCCTTCCTCGTCGATCCGCCCGAGGTCGCCCGTGTGGAGCCAGCCATCCTGCAAGGTCGCCGCCGTCGCCTCGGGGTTCTCGAAGTAGCCGGTCATCACGTTGGGGCCCTTGGCGATCACCTCGCCGATGCCGCTCGCATCGGGCCGATCGATCCGCACGTCGATGCCCGGCAGCGCGCGGCCCACCGAGCCGGCGACGACCTTGTCGCCCGGGCGGGTCACGGTCAGCACCGGCGACGACTCGGTCATGCCGTAGCCCTCGTAGAGGTTGAACCCGAGGCCGCGGAACGCCTTGAGCGTATCGGGCGGCAGCGCGGACCCGCCGGTGATCAGGAGGCGGATGCGCCCGCCGAGCTTGCGATGCACCGGATAGAACAGCAGCTTGCCCGCGCCCACGTCCCACGGCAGCGCATCGCGCAGCGAGCGATTGAGATCCACGATCGAGTCGAACGCCTTCTCGATGAGCACGCCGGCGTCGCTCACGTTCTTGTAGATCTTGCGCTCGAGCAGCTGGAACAGCGCCGGCACACCGACCATGCCCGTGACGCCCTGGTCCTCGAGCGCGCGCGCCAGCGACTCGGCCTCGAGCTCTTCGAGATAATCGACCGACGCGCCGTGCATGAGCGGCATCAGGAACCCCGCCGAGAACTCGAGCGTGTGGTGCAGCGGCAGGACCGACAGCAGCTTGTCGTGCTTGTACAGCGTGAACAGCGACGACAGCTTGCTGACCATCGAGGTCAGGTTCTTGTGCGTCAGCATCACGCCCTTGGGCGTGCCCGTGGTGCCCGACGTGAAGATCAAGGACGCCAGCACGTCGCCCTTGACGTCGGGCCGCACGGCGCCGACCGCGACATCGGGCTCGGTCAACAGCTCGTCGAACGCGAGCACGCGCGCGTCGATCGGCGCATCCGCCGCGCCGTCCGCCGGATCGCGGCGCCGCGCCAGCCAGTTGCCGAACGCGCCGTGCGCCGGTGACCACACGACCTCGGGGTCGCCATCGCTGTCGCGATCGACCGGGACCGCGATGTTGGCCTCGCCGGCGAGCCGCTCGACGACCTTGCGCGACAGCACGAGCGCCTTGGCGCGCGATACCCGCGCCAGGTTCAGCACCTCGGCCAGCGACAGCTCGCGATCGAGCGGCACCGAGGTCGCGCCCGAGAGCAGGATCGCAAAGTACGCGATGCCCCACTCGGGCCGGTTCTCCGACATGAGGATCACGCGATCGCCCGCGCCGATGCCGCTCTGGCGCAGCACGCCGGCGCCCTGCCACGCCATCTCGCTGACTTGCCCGTAGGTGTACGCGATCGGCTCGGCGTCCTCGCGCTTGGGGATGAGCCGCAGCGCCGTGCGGTTGCGGTGCAGCTTGACCGCGGACTCGAACAGCTCGACGAGCGACTTGTACGTGTAGACGCTCTTGGGCTTGGCGCCGAACTCCTCGTCGAGCTTGTCGAACGTCCACTTCTGCAGGCCCGGAAAGTGGGTGTCGAGCCAGTACTTGCGCCAGTCGATCAGGTGCGGCGACCACAACAGCTTGTCCTGATCGGCCGGCGTCACCCGCGCCCACAGCGCGCGCATGTTGTCGGCGCGGAAGGTGATGTCGTGATCGGTGGTGAACGGCTTGAAGAGGTCGACCAGGTCGGTGATCTGCCCGGTGAACGTCGAGATCTTCTCGAGCTCCTCGCGCGCGCGCTCGGCGATCGCCTCGAGCCGCGGCGCGCCCCAGGTCGGCAGCTTGTCGTCGATCGCCTCGATCAGCCGGTCGGCGATCCGCTTGAACATCGGCGCCGACCAGCGCTCGAAGTGGTCATAGCTGACCGGCATCGCCTCGAGCCGCGCGCGGATCCGCGACCGCAGCTCGTCCTCGCCGCGGTCGGCCTTGTCGCGATACACGCGGCGCACCGCGAGCCCGGTCAGCTCGACCAGCCGCTTGCTCGTGATCCGGTTCACGTCGCTCGTGCCGAGCTGGTAGACCGGCTCGTGCTCGCCGACGAGCAGCGCCGCGGTCGCGAGCAGCATGCCGCTCGCGATGAAGTCGACCGGGATGACGTCGAGCGCGGCGTCGGTACCGACCGGGACCGCGCGGTGTCCCTTGAGCATCAGGTACATCAGCGGCGCGGTCGTGTTGAAGCCCTCGTTCCAGCCTGGGAACGGATAGCGGATCGCGCTCTCGACCACCGCGGGCCGGACAATGGTGCACGGCACCGTGCGGTCCGACAGGATGATCTGCTCGCCGAGCGACTTGGTGTACGTGTACGTGTTGGTCCAGCCCCAGTGCTGCGCGCGCTCCATGCCGAGCTTCGTCAGCACGTCGTTCATCCAGATCTTGCGCTCGCGCGCCACCGCGATCTTGAGGTCGTTCTCGTCGTCGGGATCGCGCCGCTGCTCGCGGAGCGCCGCCGCGCCGCGCTCGCGGAACTGCGAGATGTGCTGGCGATCGTTGGACCGCTCGCGCGCCTGGTCGATCATCTTCTGGCAATCGGCGATCTCGGCCGCCGGATCGAAGTCGCGATCGAGCAGCTCGGCCTCGCCGTGCCGGCTCCGCCCGCCGCGCGAGGTCGGCGCATGCGCCTCGCCGCGCGGGAAGTAGCCGACCACCGCCTCGTCCTCCCAGACATCGCCGTCGCGCTTGCCGGCGACGTAGCAGGTCGACACGTGGCACAGCCGCGCGCCCGCCTTGCGCGCCGCATCGAGGACATTCTTCGCGCCCATCGAGTTGATGCGGAGCGCGCTCTCGAGCGACGGCGCGAACGACACCAGGCCCGCGCTGTTGATGATCGCCTGCAAGCCGCCCGCGCGATCGAAGTCGGCGAACTGCTCGTCGGTGAAGTTGCACAGCGGCCGCCCGATGTCGCCCGGCACTGCGACGATCTTGCTGCGCAGGAATGCCTCGAAGCCATCGCCGTGCACCGCGCGCACCGGGTCGAAGACCTCGGACGACGCCACCTTCTTGTAGAACCGCTCGTCGGCGGTGTTGCCCGCGCCGGGCCGCACCAGGCAGTACACCCGGCCGATGTCGGGATAGCGATGCAAGAGCATCGACAGCGCGACCTTGCCGACGAACCCCGTCGACCCGATCAGCATCACGTTCTTGCCGCGGTAGATCTCGCCGACGTCGAGCCGCGGCTTGCCGGTCACCGGCTCGCGCAGCGCCGGCAGCGCCGCCCCGCGCATCGCATCGGGCCACGGCGCCCGCCCGTTGGGCCCCCACGCCAGGTCGGTCTCGAGGAAATAGCCGCCGCGCCCGGGCGAGCCATTGCCACTGCGATGTCCATTCCCCCCCGCCATTACAACACGTCGCAGATCATGTACGGCGGGTGGTGCATCATCGTGATCTGCGCGCTGCGCCCCATCGTGCCGCGCGCCATCGCGATCGCCTCGGCGACCGAGCCCGCGGTCTCCCAGCCCATGATCGCCGGCACCGTGGCGTTGTCCGCCCCGACGACGATCACCCGGCTGGTCTTCTCGCGGCCGCGCTGGCCCCAGTACCACATGTAACAGGGATGCGCGCCGTGATAGGCATTGCCGCGCCGGTACATCTCGATGTAGCTCGGGTTGTACGCCAGCTCGTCCTGGTACTTCTGCTCGATCGTGTACGCGTCGGTGGTCTCGGTCAGGATCCGGTTGAAGAACTCGATGTAGCTCGGGTGATGCACCGGATCGAAGCGGTCCGAGCACGGGTGGGTCAGGATCAGCACCCCGCCCTCGCGCAGGATCGGCTGGTTCCGGTACATGTGATAGAAGTAGCCGAGCGCCATCACCTGCACGAGCAGCGGGTTCAGCGCCTTGCTGTTGACGTTGTACGGCGAGATGTAGGGGATGCCGAACAGGAGGATGTCGGCGGGCCCGTCGACCTCGACGCAGTTCTGCTCGTTCTGCTTCGCGAGCGTCTTGTCGTGCACGGGATCGCACGCGCCCGCGTAGCAGCCGATCATCTCGTACGCCGCCGGCGTGCGCATGAAGATCTCGCGGCGCGCGGCGAACGGCAGCTTGTCGAGCGTCCACTTCATCGCCTGGAACTTCAGCCGGTCGGTCTCGGTGAAGTCGTCCTCGTTCTTCGTGAGGAAGCCGAGCGGGCCGTCGAACGCGCGGTTGTTCAGCACCGTCTCGATGTGGAACACCTTGAGCGTCTTCTCGACGAGCGCGCCCTGCCGCGAGAACGAATGCGAGAGCTGGCTCTTCGGCGGATCCATGAACGAGTTGGAATCCACGATCGTCTTCGGCGTGTGGTGCGCCTTGAGGCTCTCGTAGCCGCACAGACCGACCGCCATCGACTTGTTGCC
>DATIPJ010001021.1:0-6752 GCA_035472155.1 Kofleriaceae bacterium | reverse complement strand
GCTGTCGCAGCGCGGCTGGCGGCGCAGCCAGGGCGACGCGCCGATCCGCGAGCACCTCGCGGCCGTGCTGCTGATGCTCGCGCGGTTCGATCCGCGCACCGACGTGCTCGTCGATCCGATGTGCGGCTCGGGCACCATCCCGATCGAGGCGGTGCACGCCGCGCGCACCACGCCCAGGCCGGCCCCGGCGCTCGAGGCGCTCGGGCTTTCGCGCGCGGCGCCGCCGCTATTTCCCGACGCCGCCCCGCTCGCGATCGGCTGCGACCTCGATCTCGCCGCGCTCGCCGCTGCGCGCGACAACAGCCGCGCCGCCGGCGTCGCCGACGAGGTCACCTGGCAGCGCGCCGACGTCGCCCACCTGACGCCCGAGCTGGTCGCCGACATCGCGCGCGAGCGCGGCAGCGCGCTCACCACCGGCGTGCTGCTCTCCAATCCGCCCTACGGCGAGCGGCTCGATCCCGGCGACCTCGACGAGCTCTACGGCGCGCTCGCCCGGACCTGCCAGCGCTTCGGGGGCTGGCGCGCGGGCTTTCTCGTCGGCAACCCGCAGCTCGAGCAGGCCTTCCACCGCGCGATCGGCCCGCCGCGCATCAAGAAGCCGCTCGCGAATGCCAACCTGCGCGCGTACTTCTATCTCTACGATCTGTGAGCTAGTCGAGGCGCGCGGCCCACGCCGAGATCAGCTCGAAGTCGTCGATGATGCGCGAGTGGTAGTGGCCCCAGACGTCGGAGATCATCACCATCGAGCCACGCGACAGCTGCTGCGTGAGGTAGATGGCGTAGTAGCGCGCGCCCGAGCCATCCTCGACGTCGCCCACGATATCGAGCACCTGCTTGGAGACCGGGCAGAACAGCTCGCAGTGCGTGCCGGGCGGGATGTCGAACGGCTTGGTCTTGCGGCCATCGCCGTGGATCGGCGAGAGGTGCACCAGGCCCTCCTTGCCCGCGGCGCGAATGCCGACGGTGACCGCAGGGTGGCCGTCGAACTCGACGTCGGAGACCCCCACCAGGTTGTCGCCGCGAGGCCCGAACGCCTGCGTGACGATCACCAGGACGTCATCCTCGACGGTGACGTGTGGGCCGGTGACGGCGCGATGGCGGCCGGTGATGGTGAGGTTGCGGCGATCGACGGGGTCCATGCGCGCTCAGCTGGCCATGCCTTTGAGGACTTGGCAAGCGGTGTGTGAGCCGCCCGGCAAAACGAGGAGCGACGGGCATCTGGGTGTAGTATTCGCCCTCGGGCCCTCGCCGGGAGCCGGAGCCCGCGGAGAGATGATGACTCGTTCACTGGCATGGGTGATTGCTGCCGCGCTGTGGCTGGTCTCGCAGACCGCGCTGGCCAAGCCCAAGGTCGCGCTCACCCAGATCGAGGGCGACACCACCGGCGACGTGAGCGACGCGGTCGCCGAGGCGCTGGAGGGCGGCGAGCTGTCGCTGATCGGGCGCAAGGAAGTCAACCGCGCGGTCGACAAGCTCGGCGACCTCGCGGACCTGACCGAGAAGGACTTCAAGAAGCTCGCGAACCAGCTCGAGGCCGACGCCGTGGTCCTGGGCAAGCTCGACAAGGTCGGTGGCACCAAGACGCTCAGGTTCCGCCTGTTCGTGCACAAGAAGATGACCAAGGGGTTCACGGTGAGCTTCAAGGACCCCAAGTCCGAGAAGTTCCGCGCGCTGCTCCACGACAAGATGGTCGACAAGCTGGGCGCGGCCGCGGGCGGCGACGAGCGCTCGCACAAGAACGCCTCCGAGGAAGATGACGAGGAACGGCCGCGCAGGAAGGCCGCCGAGGACAAGAGCGACAAGAGCGACGAGGAGGACCGGCCGCGCAAGAAGGCCGCCGAGGACGACAAGAGCGACGAGGAGGACCGCCCGCGCAAGAAGGCGGCCGCCGACGACGCGGACGAGTCGCTCGCGAAGAAGGACCGCAAGGGCAAGGCCAAGCACCGCGACGACGAGGGCGACGCCGACGACGAGGACGCGCCGCGGCGGTCGCGCAAGAAGGTCGCCGCGTCCGAGGACGGCGACGAGGCCGAGGGCGGCCTCTCGGCGCGCGCCGACGGGCCCAGGCCCGCCAACCGGATCGCCGTGCGCGCCGACCTCGGCATCTCGATGGTCCAGCGCAGCCTCAACTTCAACGCCAACGAGTTCGCCCAGAAGCCCAAGAACCTCACGCTGTCGCCGGTGCCGGGCATGCGATTCGAGGCCGAGGCGTACCCGCTCGAGATCGCCAGCCCCAAGAGCCCGGTCGCCGGCCTCGGAGTCGCGGTCGAGTACGACCGCACGCTGTCGCTCAGCCTGACCAGCGCCAGCGACATGGGCAGCTTCAACGCGCCCGTGAAGCAGATGCACTACTCGATCGGCCTGCGCTATCGCCTCCCGCTCGGCAAGGCCGACACCAGCCCGACGCTGACGTTCGGCGCGGGCTACGGCAAGCGGCTGTTCTCCGTCGATCTCGCGGGCGTGACCGATGGTGAGGCGAGCAAGGAGCTGCAGCGCGACGCCCCGTCGACCGAGTACACGGTGTACGACCCCGGGCTGTCGCTGCGCTTCCCGGTGACCCGCACGGTCGCGTTCGTCCTGGGCGGCCGCGGGATGATCATCACGCGGACCGGCCCGATCCAGAACGGGACCTCGTACGGCCGCGCCAAGGTCTACGGGGCCCAGGGCCTGGCCGCGCTCGACGTCGTGCTCGGCACCCGGTTCGCGCTGCGGTTCTCCGGTGACTTCGTGCAGATCGGGTACACGTTCGAGGGCGTGGGCGCACTGTCCAACGGCCTCGATGGCGACCCCTCGAAGCCCGACGTCGGCGGTCTTGCCGACCGGTCGATCGGTGCCGCCGCCACGCTCGCCATCCTGTACTGATGCCGCGACACACGGGCACCGGCGCGCGGTGCCGCATCGTGATGCATCCCCGCAGGCCTGGCGCCGCGCGACGCACGCTATCTGTGCTGATACACTCGGGAGGTGCAACCTCCTTCGAGGTCACCAGGAAAGCTGGTCGTCGCACACCCGGAGCGGAAAGCTCAACGTGCGCTGCAACGCCTCGTCGGAGCGACGGCGTGCCCCGTCCAGGTCGTCGCCGATGGCGCAGCGCTGGCAGCGGCCGTCGACCACGACACGATCGCCGTCGTCGACCTCGCGATCGCGCAGTCGATGCCGTCGCTGCGCGAGGCGCCCGCGCGCGCGTGGATCGCCGTCCCCGGTGAGGGGCTCACGGCCGCCGAGCGGCCGATGATCGATGCGCTGCTCGCCGCGGGCTGGTGGCACGTCGTCGCACACCCGATGCCGATCCTCGCCGAGGAGCTGCTCGCCACCGTGCAGAAGCTCCTGCGCAACGAGGTGTTCGGCCTCGAGAAGTACATCGCGTGGGGCGCCGATGTGCGCGGCTACACGCTCGAGGACGCGTGCGAGCGCGGCGACGCGGTGACCGCGCTGGCCAGCGACGTCACCGCGGTCGGGCTCCCGGACCGCGTCAGCTCGCTGGTCAGCGTGATCGCCGACGAGCTGCTCGCCAATGCGCTCTACATCGCGCCGCTCGACGACAACAAGCATCGCTACCGCGCGAGCGAGGCGCGCGAGAAGAGCCGTGCGCTGCGGGGGCGCGATGTGGTGACGGTGCGGTGGGCCACCGACGCACGCTACCTGGCGATCGAGGTCCGCGATCGCTGGGGCACGCTCGATCCCAGCGCGGTACCGGGCCGGCTCACCAGCGGCAAGGCGAGCTCGGCGTCTTCGGACACAGGGATGGGCCTCGCGCTCGCGTATGCGTGCTGTAATCAGCTCGTGATCGATCTCGAGCCCGAGGTGATGACCGAGGTGATCGCGCTGCTCGACGTGCGGTACAAGCCGACGGAGCTTGGGCGCTCCGCCTCGTTCCACACGTTCGTGACCCACAGTCAGGGGCACAGCCAGGGGGCACCGTGAAGTCCTTCCGCAGTGGACGGCTCGAGGTAAAGCTGCGCGGCTCGCGCGCGGTGTTCGCAGGGCGGCTCGACGACGCGGTCCAGCTCGGCGATCTCGTGGCGCAGCTGCCGGCGGGCGAGGTCGTGATCGACACCGCGGGCGTGACCTTCGTGAATTCGGTGGGGATGCGCGAGTGGATCCGCCTGATCCGCGCGCTGCGCGAGCGCGGGCCGATCACGCTCGAGGCGGTGTCCGAGGTGCTGATCACGCAGATGAACCAGATCTCGCAGTTCCGCGGCGTGAAGATCCTCTCGTTCTACGCGAGCTACGTGTGCCCGTCGTGCGGCTTCGAGTCGAGCCAGCTCGTCGACGCGGTCGCGCAGGCAAAGGTGCTGCGCCAGATGCAGGTGCCCCCGCTTCCGTGCCCCGAGTGCCGCGCCGCGATGGAGCTCGGTGACTACCCCGAGCGCTACCTCAGCATCTTTCGCGAGCGGCCGGGCGACGAGCCGCACTGACCGCGCGGTCGGTGCGCGCGTTAGCGACGCCCGGCCCAGGTATTTTCAACGTCATCCCGTCGCGGTAGGGTGCGCGCGTGCAGTCAGAACTACTGGCGCCTTCCGACACGTTTGCGCGCCGTCACATCTCTCCGAACGAGACCGAGATCGCCGAGATGCTCGCCGCGCTCGGTTATGGAAGCCTCGATGAGCTCGCCGACGCGGTCGTACCGTCGGCGATCAAGCTCGCGAGGCCGCTGTCGCTCGGCGAGCGCCTCCCGCTCGGCGAGCACGAGCTGCTCGAGGAGATGAAGAACATCGCGGCCGACAACGTCGTGCTGCGCTCGTTCATCGGCCAGGGCTACTACGACACGATCACGCCGCCGGTGATCTTGCGCAATGTCCTCGAGAACCCGGGCTGGTACACGCAGTACACGCCGTACCAGGCCGAGATCTCGCAGGGCCGCCTCGAGGCGCTCATTAACTTCCAGACGATGATCGAGGACCTCACCGCGCTGCCGATGGCCAACGCGTCGCTGCTCGACGAGGGCACGGCCGCCGCCGAAGCGGTGGTCATGTGCGTCGAGCACGCGCGCAGCACCGGCGCCGCGGGCGCCAAGCGCACCGTGTTCTGGGTCCAGAGCGAGACCCATCCGCAGACGATCGCCGTGATGCGCACGCGCGCCGAGCCGCTCGGCATCGCGCTGCGCACGGGGTCGGTCGCCGAGATCACGGCCGCGCTCGGGCCCGATGTCGCCGGCGTGCTGCTCTCGTACCCCACGACCGACGGGCGCATCGACGATCACCGCACGGTGATCGGGCAGATCCATGCGATCGGGGCCGCCGTCGTGATGGCGACCGACCTGCTCGCGCTCACGGTCCTGGTCCCGCCGGGCGAGCTCGGCGCCGACATCGCGATCGGCTCGGCGCAGCGCTTCGGCGTGCCGATGGGCTTTGGCGGACCGCACGCCGCGTTCCTGTCGGCGAAGGACGACTTCCGGCGCCAGATGCCGGGCCGCATCATCGGCGTCTCGCGCGACGCCCGGGGCAAGACGGCGTTCCGCCTCGCGCTGCAGACCCGCGAGCAGCACATCCGCCGCGAGAAGGCGACGTCGAACATCTGCACGGCGCAGGTGCTGCTCGCCGTGATGGCCTCGATGTACGCCGTCTATCACGGCCCCGACGGCCTGATCCGCATCGCCGAGCGCGTGCGCGGCTACACCGCGGTGATCGCGGCGGGCCTGGCCAAGCTCGGCTATCGCATCCGCGCCGGTGAGTACTTCGATACCCTGCGCATCGATCTCGACGCGCACGCCCAGGCCCAGGTCCTCGCGCGCGCCGTGGATCGGGGGATCAACTTGCGCCGGTACGACGACGGCGTCGGCATCTCGTGCGACGAGACCACGACGGCGGCGGACGTCCACGATCTCCTCGAGGCGTTCGCCGAGGGCGACAAGCTCCCGTTCGAGCTGCCCGCGCTGATCGCGGCCACACCGATGCCGGCGCTGGCGCTGAAGCGAACGTCGGCGTTCCTCACCCATCCCACGTTCCATCGCTACCGCGCCGAGCACGAGATGCTCCGCTACCTGAACCGGCTCACCACCAAGGACCTGTCGTTGACCACGTCGATGATCCCGCTCGGGTCATGCACGATGAAGCTCAACGCGACCGCCGAGATGCTTCCGGTCACGTGGCCCGAATTCGGGCGGGTGCACCCGTTCGCGCCCGCCGAGCAGTCCGGCGGCTACCGCGCGATGTTCGATCAGCTCGAGGCGTGGCTCGCCGAGATCACCGGCTTCGCGGCGGTCTCGCTGCAGCCCAACTCGGGCGCGCAGGGCGAGTACGCGGGCCTGCTCGCGATCCGCGCATACCACCGCGCGCGCAACGAGGCGCATCGCACGATCTGCCTCATTCCGCAGAGCGCGCACGGCACCAACCCGGCGTCCGCCGTGCTCGCCGGCATGCAGGTCGTCGTCGTCGCCTCGGCGGGCGACGGCACGATCGACATGGCCGACCTGCGCGCCAAGGCCGAGCAGCACGCTGCCAAGCTCGGCGCGCTGATGGTCACCTATCCGTCGACGCACGGCGTGTTCGAGGGGACCATCCGCGAGGTCTGCGAGGTCGTGCACCGCCACGGCGGCCAGGTCTACATGGACGGCGCGAACATGAACGCGCAGGTTGGTCTGACCCGACCGGCCGATATTGGTGCCGACGTCTGCCACCTGAACCTGCACAAGACGTTCTGCATCCCGCACGGCGGCGGCGGCCCGGGCATGGGCCCGATCGCCGTCGCCAAGCACCTCGCGGCGTACCTGCCGGGCCATCCGCTCGCCGCGCACGACTCGCAGCCGGTCG
>DATIPJ010001020.1:0-14711 GCA_035472155.1 Kofleriaceae bacterium | reverse complement strand
GTCGCCGATGCACGGCGGATCGGCGAGCAGGCGGTGGAGAAGCTCAAGTCGCCGTCGGTGACGGCCGGCAAGAAGGATCTGATCCTGGATCCGTCGAACCTCTGGCTCACGATCCACGAGTCCATCGGGCATCCGACCGAGCTCGCCCGCGCGCTCGGCTACGAGGCGAACTACGCCGGCACATCGTTCGCCACCCCCGACAAGCTCGGCAAGCTGCGGATCGCGTCGCCGATCATGAGCTTCTACGCCGACAAGACCACGCCCGGAGGCCTGGCGACCTGCGGCTACGACGACGACGGCGTCGCGACCCAGCGCTGGAACCTGATCGACAAGGGCGTGTTCGTCGGCTACCAGACCACGCGCGAGCAGGCGGGGTGGATCGGAGAGAAGGCCTCGCGCGGCACGTGCTACGCCGACAGCTTCAGCTCGTTCCCGTTCCAGCGCATGCCGAACGTGTCGCTGGCGCCCGGCCCGCAGGAGCGCTCGCTCGATGATCTGATCGCGAGCACCGACGATGGCGTCGTGATCGCCGGCCGCGGCTCGTGGTCGATCGACCACCAGCGGCTCAACTTCCAGTTCGGCGGCCAGGTGTTCTGGGAGGTCAAGCGCGGCAAGAGGACCCGGATGCTGCGCGACATCGCCTACCAGGCCAACACGCTCGAGTTCTGGAACTCGTGCGATGCGATCGGCGGCCCGAAATCGTGGTCGCTCGGCGGCTCGTTCTCCGACGGCAAGGGCGAGCCCGGCCAGGTCAACTCGGTGAGCCACGGCTGCCCGCCCGCGCGGTTCCGCGGGGTCAACATCCTCAACACCAACCGACGGACGGCCTGACATGATGACCCAACCAGAGGCTCGCCGGATCATCGAACGCATCCTCGTGCTGGTGCGCGCCACCCGCGGTGCCGAGGCGCTCGTCGCGGTGCGCAGCGAGCGCGATGGCAATACCCGCTTTGCAGTCAACGAGATCTCGACGTCGGGCGATACCGAGCGGCTATCGATCGCGCTCACCGTGCAGCTCGGACAGCGCGCCGCGACCGCGGTCGCCAACCAGCTCGACGATCGCGCGATCGAGGACCTGGTCGGCCGCGCGATCGCGATGGCCCGGCTCGCGCCGGAGAATGCCGAGCAGATGCCGCCGCTCGGCCACCAGAGCTACGTCGCGGCTCGCAATGCGACGGACGCGGCCACCGCCAAGCTCACGCCGGAGGCGCGCGCCAAGGCAGTCCGTGCGGCGATCGAGGCGGCCGACGCCGCCAAGGTCAGCATCGCCGGCTTCGTGCGCCACGGCAGCGACAGCCTGTGGATCGGCACGACGCAGGGCCTGTCCGCGTTCCACAGCTGGACGTCATGCGGCATGTCGTGCACCGCGCGCACCTCCGATGGCACCGGCTCGGGATGGGCGGGCGCGGGCTCGAATCGCATGGCCGACCTCGACCCGCAGGCGCTGGCCCGGACCGCCGTCGACAAGGCGACCTCGTCGGTCAAGCCGCGCAAGCTCGACCCCGGGCGCTACACGGTGATCCTCGAGCCGGCGGCGGTCGGCAGCCTCCTGGCGTTCCTCACCAACGCGCTCGACGCGCGGCGCGCCGACGAGGGCCGGTCGTTCTTCAGCAAGCGCAAGATCGGGGACAAGCTGTTCCCCGAGACGATCACGCTCAAGAGCGATCCGACCGACGCGGGTCTGGGCTCGCTGCCGTTCGATGGCGAGGGCTTCCCGCTCACGCCGACCAAGTGGATCGACAAGGGCGTGCTCACCGCCCTGCCCTACACGCGGTACTGGGCGAAGAAGCAGGGCAAGCAGCCCACGGGTCGGGTCAACGGCTTCGGCGGAGGCGGTGGCGGTGGCGGCGGCGGGGGTGGCGGCGCTGGCGTCGGCTGGGCCCTCGACGGCGGCACCGCGTCGCGCGACGAGCTGATCAAGGGCGTGAAGCGCGGCGTGCTGATCACGCGGTTCTGGTACCTGCGCGCGCTCGATCCGCAGACGCTGCTCGCCACCGGGCTCACCCGCGACGGCGTGTTCCTGATCGAGAACGGCGCCATCTCGCACCCGGTGAACAACTTCCGGTTCAACGAATCCCCGGTGCAGATGCTGGCCCGGTGCGATGGGCTCGGTGCGACGGGGATCCCGACCGGCGTCGAGGGCGGTGCGATGCGCGTGCCCATCCTGCGCACCCACGACTTCCATCTGGCGTCGATCTCCGAAGCCGTATGAGCCAGGGAGCGGCGGTCGTCGTCACCGCCGACCAGGCGATCGTGGCGCCTGCCGCGGGCGGGTCTGCGGTGCGCGGGCCGACCGCGGTGCTGGCGATCGACGGCGCGATCGCGGCGGTGGGCGCCCCCGACGAGGTCGCGGCCGATCCGCGCGCGGCGGGCGCCCGCCGGATCGACTGGGCGCACCGCGCGATGGTGCCGGGGACGATCAACACGCACAACCACAGCTTCCAGTCGCTGCTGCGCGGCATCGGCGATGACCTGCCGTTTCTCACCTGGCGCGACCGCGCGCTGTATCGCTACTCGCCGCGGCTCGGCCCCGACGAGATGGCCACCGCGGCGCTGTTCGCGTTTGGCGAGATGCTGCTGCACGGCGTGACCTGCGTCTGCGACTTCTACTACGTGAACCGCCAGGGCAACGACAACGCCGCGGCGACGATCGAGGCCGCGCGCCGGCTCGGCATGCGCATCGTGCTCGCGCGCTGCTTCTACGACTGGACCGGTGCGCCGGCGGAGTATCGCGAGAGTATTCCCGAGGCAATTCGCCACTTCGAGGACCTGGCGGCGCGCTACCAGGACCGCGCGCGCTTCCTGACCGCCGTGCAGCCCGCGCCGCACAGCCAGCACGGCGCGTCGCCGGCGATGATCGAGGCAGGCGCCGGCTGCGCGCGCGATGCCGGCGTGCCATGGCATATCCACCTCGCCGAGGAGAGCTACCAGGTCGACCAGTCGCTCGAGCGGTTCGGCGCCCGCCCGCTCCACGCGGTGGCCGCGCTGCCCGTCGATCTGTCGCGCATGGTCGCCGTCCACGGCTGCTGGTTCGACGACAGCGAGCGCGCGCTGCTCGCCGAGCGCGGGGCCGCCCTCGCCTATTGCCCGGGCTCGAACATGTTCCTGGGCGACGGCGTGACCGACCTCGTGGACCTCGTCGCGCGCGGCGTGCGCGTGGGCCTGGGCACCGACGGCGGCTGCTCCAACAACCGGGTCAGCGTGTTCGACGAGATGCGCACGGCGGCGCTGCTCCAGAAGGTGCATCGCACCAACGGCCAGGCGATCGACGCCGAGACCTGCTTTGCGCTCGGCACGCGCACGGCGGGCGAGGTGCTGGGGCTGCCGATCGGCCGCATCGCGCCGGGATACCGCTGTGACCTGGTCGCCATCGACCTCGACGATCCATCGGTCTGGCCGGTCCAGGCGCTGGAAAAGAACGTGGTGTATTCGCTGTCGCCTCGCGCCATTACCGACGTCGTGGTAGATGGTCAGGAGGTCGTCGCCTCGCGCCGGCTCTGCAATGTCGCCCTTGATGAGATCCAAGCCCGCGTCCGAGAGCTCACGCGAACCTGGCATGACTAGCGACGCTCCTGACACCGCACGGGATGGCAGCGCCCGGGACACCGGCCCGCCTCCCAAGGATTCCGAGAAGGCGCGGGAGCGCAGCGCCCGCCGCGGCCCGCTCGAAATCGAGCTCGAGGTGTCGCGCCAGCGCTCGGCGAGCTGGACGGTGTTCGGCATCGTGCTGGGCGCGCTGCTGGTCTGGAAGCTCGGCACGGTCGGCGTGTGGGCAGGCTTCGCGCTGATCGCGGCGGGCCTCTATCACGCGTGGAGCCTGCTGCAGACGTTCCGCCATCCGCCGGGGACGATCGTCGTTTCCGAGACCCAGGTGACGCTGCCGCGCGGCCTGTGCATGCCCAACCCGGTCGTCGTCGCGCCGAGCGAGGTCACCGCGGTGTACTTCCTGCGGCGGTCGGTGCCGTGGAACCACGCCGCGCCGGTGCTCATCATCGAGCTCGGTGACAAGGCGATGGCCTTCCCGCGCGACTGGTTCGCGTCCGAGTCGGACCAGCGTCACGTGGTGCACGCGCTCTTGCGCGACAAGCTGACGGCCCCAGAGTCTGCCGGCGTTCCCGAGACGAAATAGCTACGACGTAGCCACGAAGTCGCCGCTCGCTCAGAGCGACACTTGCTTGGTGAACACGTTGTTGGTCGTGTCGGACTCCTCGATGACGCCCTCGGGGTTCACGGTGATGCGCAGCGTGTAGGTGCCGGGGACGACGTCGGTGATATCGAGCCACTGGCAGGCGACATCGATGTCGTAGACGTCGGCCCAGCCGCGCGATAGCCCCTGGTCCGTGCACAGGTAATGCGGGAACGGGATCCCCGGTTCGACCTGCTTGTTGTCGGATACGCAGAACGCCTGCTTGCGGCCGGTCAGGACCACGCCATGGGCGTCCAGCAGATCGTACCGCGCGTAGCCCTTGAGGTGATGGTGCTTGTGGCAGGCCGACCACTCGAACTTCTTGTCGCTCATCCCGGCCGGCGGCGGCTTGCCGACGATGAGGTCGCCGGCGCCGCGGTTCACCGTCGACGTCTTGAAGCGCAGCAGCTGCCGCGTACCCGTGCCATTGACGCAGCCCTCATCGATCGCGCAATCGCCGGGCAGGAAGTCCTGGCCCATCACGATCACGCGATCCATGTCTCCGGCGACGAACTGGAGATCGGGGAGCGCCGGCGGTCCATCGAGTGCAGCGTCGACGCTCGGTGCATCGATGTCCGGAGCATCGGGCACGGGCGCGTCGACCTCCGCTGCATCGGGCGCGTCTGCATCGGCGTCCGGGCGCGCGCGCGGCGATCCGCACGCGGCGAGGCTCGCGGCACCCGCGACGGCGCCGACGAGGAACGGTGCGACCTGCCCGCGCAGCATCAGCGCAAGGCTACCCGCGCTCGAGGCGCATGACCACCTCGATGTGCGCGGTCTGGGGCATCACGTCGAGCGGCCACGCGTCGGTCGCGCGGTAACCGGCGAGCCGCGCGGCGTCGCGGGCGAGCGTGGCGACGTCGCACGAGACGTAGACGATCGTCCGCGGCGCGGCGCGCAGGATGCCCTCGATCGCCTCGGCGGCTCCGGTGCGCGGCGGATCGAGCGCGATCGCGTCCCACGGGCCGGGCAGCCTCGCGAGCGCGTCGTGGGCAGGCGCGGCCACGAACTCGGGCGGCGGCTGCACGGGCATGGAGGCATCGCTCGGGACCACCGTCCAGCCGTCGGCGGCAAAGCCGCGCGTGAAGTTGCCGGCGCCGGCGTACAGCTCGAGCAGGCGGCCTGGGCCGGGGCCGAGCGCCGCGCGCGCCTGCGCGATCAGCGCCGCGTTGCCCGCGCCGCTCGCCTGCGCAAAGTCCCACGGGCCGCCCCACAGCCCAGGCTCGATCTCGAGGACGACGTCGCCGTGCGGCGCCCCGCCGGCGAGCACGCCCACGATGCCCGCGCGCCCGACCAGCCGCGCGGCGCCCCGCCACGCGCGCTCGGTGGCGACCGCGATCCGCCCGTCGTGTGCGAGCACGAGCGCGAGCTCACCGTCGGGCGGCGTCGCGGTGGCGACCAGCGCGTACGCCTCATCGAGCGCGGGCTCGAGCTGCGGGCAGCGATCGATCGCCACCACGCGATGCCCGCCCGGCTCGTACAGCCCCGCGCGGCCGCGATCGACATGAAAGCGCGCCCGTCGCCGCCAGCCCAGCGCCGGCGCCGGCTCGGCCATCGGATGCACGCGCAGCCCGGGCAGCTTGCGCAGCCCGCCAGCCACCAGCGCTTGCTTGGCCGCGCGCTGCTCGCCGAGCGCCACGTGCTGCCACTGACAGCCACCACAGCCGCGCGCGAAGTGCGGGCACGGCGGCTCGACGCGCGCCGGCCCCGCTCCGACGAGCTCGACGATCTCGCCGCGCGCAAACGACGACGTCTGATGCACGATCCGCACGCGCACCCGATCGCCCGGCGCCCCTCGCGGCACGAACGTCACCCGCCCGCTCGCATCGCGGCCAACTCCATCACCGCCCGCCGCGAGCGCCGTGACGTCGAGCTCGACGATCGCATCGCCGCGGTTCGTATCGCCGCGGTTCGTATCGCCGTGGTTCGTATCGCCGCGGACGCCGCGTGTGGGGGCGGGGCGCTTCATCGGTAGGGGCCCGGGCTTCCCGGCGCGGTCGCCACCGGTGCCACGCGCGCGCCGCGCGCGACGCCGAGGCGCTTGTCCGCGCGGCCGTTGCGCACGGCGACCTCGACGGTGCCGGCCGAGCCGATGTACGCGAGCAGCTCGCCGCTGGCGACGTCCTCGAATGTGCCGACCACCGGCAGCGTCGAGCCGGCGATCACCACCGCGGCACTCGCCTCGGCCTCGGGCAGATCGCTCACCAGGTTGCCGAATCGATCGACGTGCACGATGCGCCCCTCGCCGCGCTCGCGCGCGCCCCAGGGCAGCCGGCCCATCAGCTCGACGCGCGGCCCGGCCGTCGACGGATCCTCGCCCGAGGCGATCGCGGCCGCGGTCGGCGCAAACACATCGCGGCCGTGAAACGTCCGGCTCACGTGCTCGGCGCGAAACCGCTCGTTCTCGATCGCATACGCCTCGCATGTGCGATCGGCGACGTAGGCGAGCACGCCGTTGTCGGGGCCGACGTACCAGCGGCCGCGCGCGCGCACGACCACCTCGCGCCGCGCGCCGCCGACGCCCGGATCGACAACCACGACGTGGATCGACCCGGGCGGAAACTCCAGCGTCGACGTCGCGACGACCCAGGCCGCGTGCGCGATGTCCCCGGGCGGAATGTCGTGCGCGAGGTCGACGATCGCCGGCGCAGGGCTACCGGCCAACCGGACGATGACGCCCTTCATCGCGCCGACATATCCGTCGGCGGTACCGAAATCCGTGGTCAACGTGATGATCGCCATCGCCGCGAGCGGTAAGCATACCTGATGAACAAGGTCTTCCCGGACGCACAGGCGGCGTTGCACGACGTGTCCGACGGCGCCGTGATCCTGGCCGGCGGCTTCGGCCTGTCGGGCAACCCCGAGAACTGCATTCGCGAGCTCGCGCGCCAGCAGGTCAAGGACCTGACCATCGTGTCCAACAACTGCGGCACCACCGAGAAGGGTCTCGGCGTCCTGCTCGCGCAGGGCCAAGTCAAGCGCATGATCGCGTCGTACGTCGGCGAGAACAAGATCTTCGAGCAGCAGTTCCTCTCGGGCCAGCTCGAGGTCGAGCTCTGTCCGCAGGGCACGCTCGCCGAGCGGCTGCGCGCCGGCGGCGCCGGCATCGAGGCGTTCTACACGCCGACCGGCTATGGCACGCAGGTCGCCGAGGGCAAGGAGACCCGCGAGATCAACGGCCGGCGCTGCGTGCTCGAGCACGCGATCCGCGGCGACTTCGCGATCGTGAAAGCGTGGAAGGGCGACCGCTGGGGCAACCTGGTGTTCCGCAAGACGTCGCGCAACTTCAACCCGCTGTGCGCGCAGGCCGGCAAGGTCACCGTCGTCGAGGTCGAGCAGCTCGTCGAGGTCGGCGAGATCGACCCCGACCACGTTCACCTGCCGTCGATCTACGTCCAGCGCATCTTCCAGGGCACCGGCTACGAGAAGCCGATCGAGCAACGCACCATCCGCCCGCGCCCGCAGCCCGGAGCGAGGAGCTAGCCATGGCACGCATGACACGCGATCAGATGGCCCGCCGGGTCGCTCTCGAGCTGCAGGACGGCTTCTACGTCAACCTCGGCATCGGCATCCCGACCCTCGTCGCCAACTTCCTGCCCGACGGCATCGACGTCGTCCTGCAGTCGGAGAACGGCCTGCTCGGCATCGGGCCGTTTCCGTTCGAGGGCGACGAGGACCCGGACCTCATCAACGCCGGCAAGCAGACCGTCACGACGCTGAAGGGCTCGGCGTTCTTCGATTCGGCGCAGTCGTTCGCGATGATCCGCGGCGGTCACGTCGACGTCAGCGTGCTCGGCGCGATGGAGGTCTCGGCGCGCGGCGACCTCGCCAACTGGATGATCCCCGGCAAGATGATCAAGGGCATGGGCGGCGCGATGGACCTCGTCGCCGGCAGCCGGCGCGTCATCGTGATGATGGAGCACACCACCAAGGACAACGCGCCCAAGATCCTGCGCGAGTGCAGCCTGCCGCTCACCGGCGTGGCCTGCGTCAACACCATCGTCAGCGACCTGGCCGTGATCGACGTGACCGAGGAGGGCCTGGTGCTGCGCGAGCGCGCGCCCGGCGTCTCCGCCGAGGAGGTCGCCAACGCCACCGGCGCGCCGCTGATCTGGAGCGGCAGCGTCCCCGAGGTCAGCGTCTGACGATGGCCGGTGCCGCGAGCGACCGCGCCGGCGCGCCGCGGACGACGCTCAGCGCTCGCAGACGGGGCACGGCTTGCCGCCGCAGCTGGTGTCGAACGGATTGATCCGATCCGGCGGCTGGCACTGCCCGGTTCCGGTGCTCGCCGGCGCGTGCCCCTTGCTGTCGTGCGGGGCCGGGCGGCTGCCGCGGTCATTGCGATCGCGCGGCGCGTCCCGGCCCGCGGACGGACGCTGCGGCGTCTCGGGCGCCGCGGCCAACGTCACCTCGGTGGCGATGTCGTTACTGAGGTCGACCTTGGTCGTCGAGTCGCCGAACCGCGTGTGGTGCACCGTGAGGGGCACGATGCCGGTGGCGCGCGGGATCTTGACGGTGAGCGGAGTCTGCCCGAGCGGCTTGCCGTCGAGCACGACCTCGGCGCCCGGCGGCGTCGACAGCACGTGCACGCTGATCAAATCGACCGGCGGCGGCGCGGGCTCCGGCGCGGCGGCGCGGGCGGCCTCGGCATGGAACGCCTCGGGCCGCACAGGCTCGGGGTTCAGCGCGCGCGGCTGCGCGGCCTCGGCATTGGTGGGTTGGCCCTGCGGATCGGCCTTGTCCTGCTGCGTCGCCGGCTGGATGGGCAATGCGTGTGTCGCCGGCAGCTCGTCGCTGCTGTCGGCGATCGCGATCGCGAGCAGCACGATGATGCCGACCAGCACGACGCCGAGGCCGATGTAGAGCAGCCGGTTGTTGGTCAGCGTGACGTTCGCACCGTCGTACGCGGGCTCGTAGTGCTGCTGCGAGACCTCGCTCTGGCTCGCGCCGGGCGCATTCGCATAGCCCTGGTGCGTGCGGCCGATCTGCGGCGCGCCCATCGGCAGGAGCCCCGGCGTCTGCGCGGGCACCGACTGCGCGAACGACGGCAGCATGGGCGCGTTGCCCGCGAACTGCGGCGGAATCGGCTGAGAGCCGCCTGCGAGCCCCGCGCGCCCCGAGACCGGCGTCGCGCCCGAGACACCGCCCATGGGCACCCCGCCCGGGTACACCGGCATCGGCTGGAGCACGGGCACCGGCACGTACGACGGCATCTGCCCCATCTGGGCCATCTGGGCCATCTGGGCCATCTGGGCCGGCTGCGGATGCGGCGTACCGCGGTCCGACACGCTGGGCGCTTCGTCGCGGGCCGCGATCGGAAGCGGCGCCTCCGGCTGCAGGTGCATCGGCGCCTGCTCGTGGCCGGGCGGCGGCAGCGACGGCCGCCGTTCCCCCGAGCCCGAGGCGTTGGTGTTCGAGATCGTCTGCTCCTTGGGCGGGAGCGGCTGGCTGATCCGCCCCGACACCAGCCACGGCTCGGGCACCTCGCCGAACATGTCGCGCATGAAGCGGCCGAGCGCCATCGTCGACAGCGACATCCGCGACGAGACCGCGAAGCTCTCGACCGCCTCGAGCAGCAGGCCCGCGCTCTGATAGCGCTGGTTGGCGTCGACCGCGAGCGCCTTCATCACGATCGCCTCGAGCGCCTGTGGGTAGCCCTGCACCAGGCGCGTCGGCCGCACGACGTCGCCGGTGACGATGCGGTGCATCGTGTCGAAGTCGCTGTCGGCCCGGAAGCAGCGGTGCTGCGTGGTGACCTCGTACAGGATGATGCCGAGCGAGAACACATCGCTGCGCCGATCGACATCGCGGCCGCGGCACTGCTCGGGCGCCATGTAGGCAAACTTGCCCTTGATGATGCCGCTCTGCGTCTCGATCGACCGCGACGTCGCCTTGGCGATGCCGAAGTCGAGCAGCTTCACGGCGCCGTCGTAGCCGATCATGATGTTCGACGGCGACACGTCGCGGTGCACGATGCCCATCGGCGAGCCGTCGCTCGTGCGGCGCTCGTGCGCATGCTCGAGCCCCGCCGCTGCTCCCGCGACCACGGTGAGCGCCAGCTCCAGCGGCACGCGCGTTCCGGAGCTGCCGGCCTTGGCCAGCAGCGCGCGCAAGTCCTGGCCGTGGACGTACTCCATCGCCAGGAAGTGAATGCCGGCGTCCTCGCCGACCTCGAACACCTGCGCGACGTTCTGGTGGTTGAGTGAGGCTGCGAGGCGCGCCTCATCGAGAAACATCTGCACCGCAGTGGTGTCGTTCGCCCGCTCCGGCAGGATCATCTTCAGAACCACGTGCCGCTCGAAGCTGCCGATCCCCGTCGATCGGCCCACGTAGATCCGCGCCATCCCACCGGAAGCGATGGGCGTGAGGATCTCGTACTTCCCGAGATGGGTAGGCAGCGCTCCGGCAGTGGCTGCTACCGACACGGACAAAGCGTTTCACCTGGCGTCATGGGAGTCAACTGAAACGCTCCAAAGCCGCAAGGGTTTCAGGTACGTAGTTCAGTTGCGCGACGTGCCTGCGAGTGTCATGTGCGATACGCGAAACGTCGGCGCTGCTGTCGCACTGCGCAGCGTCAAGTCGTCAGCAACCGCGTCGATTCGCTTGAGGATTTCGTCGAAGTTTGCGGCGATCGTGACTTCGCTCACGGGGAACGTCAGCTCGCCGTCCTCGATCCAGAACCCGGCCGCGCCGCGCGAAAAATCGCCGGTGACCGCATTGAAGCCGAACCCCATGAGGCTCGTGACATAGAGCCCACGCTTGGTGCTGCGCAACAGCGCCTGCCGCGTCATCTCGCCGGCCTGCATCACCAGGTTGGACGTCGTGGGCCCCGGGTTGCCGCCGATGCCGCGCCCCGCCGAGCCGCTCGACTGCCGGCCCAGCTTGCGCGCGCTGTACACGTCGCACAGCACCGGACACAGCACGCCGCGCTCGACGACCGGGTTCTTGCGCGTCGGCAGCCCGTCGCCATCGAACGGCCGCGAGCCGGGCGCGCGCGGGAGCAGCGGATCGTCGATGATCGTCACCAGCGGCGACGCCACCACCTCGCCCTCCTTGCCGACCAGGTAGCTCGACTTGCGCCAGAACGCCGAGCCATTCGCCACCGAGAACACGGTGCCCACCATCGAGCGCGCGACCTCGGGGTCGAACACCACGGCGCACTCCTGGGTCTCGACCTTGCGCGAACCGATCGTCGCGACCGTGCGGCGCGCGGCCTCGATGCCGACCGCCTCCGACGGGTCGAGCTCGCCGAGGTAGCGCGACGCCGTCCACCAGTAGCCGTTGCGCTTCTTGGGGTTCTCGGCGTCGGTGTTGTCGTCGCACAGCGGCTCGACCACCAGCGACGCATAGCTGCCGCGGTAGCCACCGACGAACCCGCCGCTGGTGGCGAACGCCGAGGCGCCGAGCACGCGCGACCACGTCGCGCCCTCGGAGTTGGTCACCCGCGCGTCGTGCTTGCGCGCCGCGGCCTCGCCGGCGAGCGCCTGGCGCAGCGCCCACGCCGCGTCGACCTCGGCGACCCGATGGTCGTAGAGGTCGAGCTCGGGCACCACCTTGGCGAGCAGCGCCGGATCCGGCGGCAGCGCGCACTCGTCGACCTCGGCGAAGTCGGCCAGCGTCACGCTCTCCGCGCACAGCGCCTCGAGCGCCTCGCGCCGCAAGTCACTGGTGTACGTCACCGCGCGCCGCCCGCCGCGCAACACGCGCAGCCCGAGCGCACGGCTGCCCGCCTCCTGCACCAGCTCGGGCTCACCGAGCCGGACCTTCGCCGTCAGCTCGCTGCCGTCCCTCACGACCACCTCGGCGTGATCAGCGCCGGCGCGCTTCGCGAGCTCGACGGCCTGCGCCGCGATATCGCACAGCTCACGAATTGTCCGCTCCGACACGCCGGTGGAAATCGCCGACGCCTCGACCGATGGTGCCGCCGTCATGCCTGGGTTCCTCCGACCGTGATCGCGGCGATGCGGACCGTCGGCGTCCCAACGTTGACCGGCACGCTCTGGCCATCCTTACCGCACGTCCAGATGCCGTCCGACAGCGCGAAGTCGCTGCCCAGCATATCGACGCGGCGGAGCACGTCGGGTCCATTGCCGATCAGGTTCACGCCCTTGAGCGGCGCGGTCAGCTTGCCGTCCTCGATCAAGTAGCTCTCCGACAGCGAGAACACGAAGTCGCCGTTCGAGATGTTGACCTGGCCCCCCGAGAACCGCTTGGCGTACACGCCGCGCTTGACGCTCTTGATGATGTCCTCGGGGTTGTCCGTGCCGCCGAGCAGCGAGGTGTTCGTCATCCGCGGCAGCGGCATCGAGCGGAACGACTCGCGGCGCCCGTTGCCGGTCGGCTCGCGGCCGAAGTGCTTGGCGCTCAGCCGGTCGTGCATATAGCCGACGAGGACGCCGTTCTCGATCAGCACGTTGCTCTGGCCGGCGTAGCCTTCGTCATCGACATTGATCGCGCCGCGCGAGTTCACGATCGTGCCGTCGTCGACCACCGTGCACAGCTCCGACGCCACCAGCTTGCCGAGCTGCCCCGAATAGTTCGACGTCTTCTTGCGGTTGAAGTCCGCCTCGAGCCCGTGCCCCACCGCCTCGTGCAGCAGGATCCCCGAATCGCCGGGGCCGAGCACCACTGGCATCTCGCCCGCGGGCGCATCGCGCGCGTCGAGCATCGCGATCGCCACCCGCGCCGCCTCGCGGCCATGCGCCGCGGCATCGCGCTGCGCGTCCGCGAAGTAATCCATGCCATAGCGCCCGCCACCGCCGCCCGACCCCGACTGTCGCTTGCCGTTCTCTTCGGCCACCGCGCGCACGCCGAACCGCATCAGTGGCTGGACGTCCGACGCCATCCGGCCATCGCTCGTGAACAGCAGCACTTCCTTGATGCTCTCGGCGAACGACACCTCGACCTTCACGATCCGCGGGTCATAGGCCCGCGCCGCCTTGTCGCCCGCGCGCAGCAGCGCCAGCTTGTCCTGCGCCGACACCACCAGCGACGGCGTCGGCACTGCATAAAAGCTCGGCAGCGGCACCTGGGCCAGGTGCGAAATCCCGACCGGCGCATGCCCACCACCGACGGCGATCTGCCCGGCCGTGCGCGCCGCGTGCGCCATCTTTTCCCACGCCAGATCCTCGCAGTACGCGTACCCGGTGGCATCGCCCTTCGTCACGCGCACCCCGAGCCCGAGCGTGATGCCGCGCCCCAACGTCCGCACCTGCTCCTCCTCGAGCGCATAGTCGGCCGAGACCCGGAACTCGAAGTAGATATCCGCGTACTCACCGCCGGCCTCGAGGGCGATCGCGAGCAGCCGGTTCGCCAGCTGAGCGTCGATCGCGCTCGTGCCGCCGAAAGAGAACGGTGCCCGCAGCGCCGCGGGGAGCGTCGTGGTCATTGCCCCACTCTAGCGCGACGCTCGTCGGCCGGCCCTGCTCCAACGGCTTGTTTCGTTGGCGACGCCTCACGCCAACCACCCGACCGATCCACCAGCCACCTCACCCACCACCTCACTGCTCGGCCGGCGCCTTCCTCGCACCGATCATATCTCCGCCGATGTGTGTCGCCGGCCACCGATTCCCCTCTCGTCATTACCTCTCGCCATTACCTCTCGGCATTACCCTCGGCATTACCCTCGGCCATCACCTCCGACGAGCGCGGCCTCACGCCTTGCTGTCCCGCCCCGAGACTTTTGCGAGCGCTCCCTCGGCAGCCGCGACCGCCACCTGAATCTCCGCCTCGCTTCCGCCGAGCCACAACCGCCCGAACGCGCCGAACGTGATCACCTCCATCAGGTGAACGTTCGCCGCCTTCTCCGCTTCATTCGCGGCGAGCGCCGCATACGCCGCCGGATACACCTCGAGGATGTACAGCGTCTGCCCGGTCAAGATCATGTCGCCATGCCGCATGCGGTTGATCAGCTGGCTCTGCTTGCCATCGATCCCGGTGATGATCTGCGACGACACGATGCGCGGCTTCAGCCGCTCCTCACGCGACACGCTCATCCGCGACAGGATCGCATCCACCGCCGCCTCCACCTGCCCCTTGTCGTCATCATGCAGCTCCAGCATCCCGTACGCCCGCTCGACGATCTGCATCCCGGGCCGGCACGTCGTCGCCTTCAGCGCCGCATCCGTCAGCTGATTCACCGCGATCCCAGGCGCGATCTCCAAAAACAACGCCGCCTCTTCCTCGAGCGGCATGAACCCCGAGCACACCGTCTGCAAGAATCCGGTCAGCTGAGGCTGCAGCGAGTCAAGGACCACGAGTGCACGAAGCTCCATCGCCGGCCACGCTATCACACCTCCATCAACCCCCGCCGGCCGCCCCACCCGTCGCTGCGGTCACTCCACCCGCGCCCGGCCGCATCGCTCGCGCCCGGCCCCCATCGCTCGCCCCCACCGCCATCGCTCGCCCCCACCGCTATCACTCGTGCCCGCCGCTATCGCTCGTGCCCGCCGCCATCGCTCGCACCACCGCCATCGCTTGCCCCCCGCCATCGCTCGCCCCCGCCGCTATCGCTCGCACTCGCCGC
>DATIPJ010001019.1:0-3098 GCA_035472155.1 Kofleriaceae bacterium | reverse complement strand
GGTCGCGCGGGCCGCGGCGATCGCGCGCTGGCCGCGGCGCGCCGGCTGGGCCTTGCTGCCGTTCGTGCTCCTCGGGCTCGTGCTCGCCACCGGCGGCTCGGCGCCCGTGATCAAGGCGGCGTCGGCGTACACCGGCCTCGGCGGCCCGATCGCCCACGCGCTGCGCCGTGCGTTCGACCGCGACGGCGACGGCTACGCGCGGTTCCTCGGCGGCGGCGACTGCGACGACGGCGACCCGAGCATCCACCCGGGCGCGCCCGAGATCCCCGACGACGGCATCGATCAGAACTGCATCGGCGGCGACGCGACCTCGCATCCGCCCGCGCCCGTCAACGCGTTCGCCGCCGTGCCCGCGGGCGTACCCGTCGGCTTCAACGTGCTGCTGTTGACGATCGATACCGCGCGCGCCGATCACCTCGGCACCTACGGCTACGCGCGCCCGACCACGCCCAACCTCGACGCGATGGCGCGCGGTGCCACGGTGTTCGAGCACGGCTGGGCCCATGCGCCGTCGACGCGCTACTCGATGCCGGCGCTGCTCACGGGCCGGCTTCCGCTCGACGTGTACTACGACACTGCGGTCGAGGGCTGGCCGGGCATCTTGCCGAAGGCCACGACGATCGCCGAGGCGCTCGCGCCGCTCGGCTTCGCGACCGGTGCGATCACCAACTACTGGTACTTCGACCGCGTGCGCCACATGGATCAGGGTTTCGCCGAGTACGACAACGAGGACGCGCGGCTGCACACGGGCGTCGCCGGGGCCGGCCCCGAGCAGACCCGCGGCAGCTCGTCGAAGGAGCAGACCGACAAGGCGATCGCGTTCGTCGACCGCCACGCACAGCAGCGCTGGTTTCTGTGGGTGCATTATTACGACCCGCACTACGCGTACGAGCCGCACCCCGAGCTGCCGGCATTTGGCACCGACCGCGTCGCGCTGTACGATGGCGAGCTGCGTTTCACCGACCACCATATCGGCCGGCTGCTCGACGGCCTGCGCGGCAAGGGGCTATACGATCGCACCGTGATCGTGGTGACCGGCGACCATGGCGAGGGCTTCGGTGAGCACGGCGTCGACCTGCACGGCTATCACTTGTACGCGCCGCAGACCAAGGTGCCGATGATCATCCGCGTGCCCGGGCTGCCCCCGCGGCGCGCGGCGACACCCGCCGGCCACGTCGACATCCTGCCGACGCTGGTCAACCTCGCGCGCGGCGCGCCATCGCCCGACATGATGGGCCGCTCGCTGGTCGACGTGCTCGCCGGCGCCGACGGTCCGCGCATCGTGTTCCAGCAGCTGTCGTTCGAAGGCAACCACGAGATGCGCGCCGGCGTCGACGCGCGCTGCCACGTCATCTACAACGTCAGCCCCGACACCAGCTGGGAAGTCTACCGCGTCGACCGCGACCCGCTCGAGACGACCGACCTCGCCGGCGACGACGAATGCGCCGACGTCCGCGGCGCGGTCGAGCGCTGGTACGACGCATCGCAGGTACCGCGCGGCGCGACCGAGGCGCTGTTGCCGGCGCGCCCGGCGATCGCCGCGCCGCTCGATGCCGACCTCGGCGCGTCCGTGCGTCTGCTCTCCGTCGATGCACCGCCGCGCGTCAAGCCCGGCGAGTCGATCGATCTGGTGTGGACGTTCGAGGCCCGTGCGCCCGTGTCGCCGGGCTGGAAGATGTTCGTGCACGTCGAGGGGCCCAACCGAGCGTTCCTCAACGGCGATCATCGTCCCGTGCGGCCGTTCGAGTGGTGGCGCCCGGGCCAGTTCATTCGCTACACGACGACGGTGGTCGTGCCACGCAGCGCCCAGGCCGGCCACTACACCGTGTGGGCGGGCATGTTCGAAGGTAACCGGCGCGCCAAGGCCAGCGCACCGCGCGCCAAGATCGTCGATGATGCGGTCGCAGCGACCGAGCTCGAGATTTCGCCGTGAGCGTGACCGTCTCCCCCGAAGACCTGCCGACCGCGATCCTCGCGGAAGCGAGCCCTCCGATCCGCTGGCGGCGCGTCGCGCAGCTCGTGATGTGGGGCATCGTCGCGCTGCCCGCGCTCTATCAGATCGGCCTGTTGATCGAGGCGATCGCGGGCCGCGTCGCGTACCCGTACGACCTCGAGTGGATGGAGGGCGGCCTCCTGCACCACGCGCTGCGTATCCGCCAGGCCCAGGGCATCTACCTGCCGCCGAGCGTCGACTTCATTCCATATCTCTACACGCCGCTCTATCCGACGCTCATCGCCGTGTTCGGCGGGCCATTCGGCATCTCCTACCTGCTCGGTCGCGCCATCTCGGTGCTCGGGCTCCTCGGGATCGCCGGTGCCGCCATGATCTCGATCGGCGGCGCTCGCCCGCGTCAGCTCGGCGCCGGGTTCGCGAGCATCGCGCTCGGGCTCGGGCTATTCGCGGCGTTCTACCCGTACGTCGAGGGCTGGTACGACCTGGTCCGCGCCGACACCTTCTTCGTCTTCATGATCACCGCCGGCATCGCCGGCCTGCCGCGCTGGGCGACCTCCGACGCCGGGCCGGTCGGCCACGGCAAGGTCGCCGCCGGCGCCGCGCTGATGGCACTGGCATTCTTCTGCAAGCAGACTGGCGTCTTCTATGTTGCGCTCGGCGGCGTGATCGTCGTGCTCGCCAACTGGCGGCGCGCGCCGATCTACGTCGCGACGGCGGGCGTGATCGGCCTGGGTGGCACATGGCTGCTCGATCGCGCGACCCACGGCTGGTTCTGGACGTACATCTCCGAGATCCATCGTGCGCACGACTTCAACTGGGACCGGTTCTACGCCTCGTTCGGCAACATCCTTTGGCACTTCCCGGCGCTGACGATCGTCATCGCCGCGGCGCTGCTGCTCTCGGCGTTCACCACCCTTCGCACCCGCAGCGTGCCGGCGGCGGCGCGGCCGTTCGCGCTGTGGACCAGCGCCTTCGCGCTGTCGACCGTCGTCGGTGCGATCGGCTTCGGCACCGAGTTCGCGCACTTCAACGCCTACATCCCGGCGCTGCTGCACGGCTCGCTCGCCGCGGGCGCCGCGGTGCCCGCCATCATCGGCTGCGTGCGCGCGCTGGCGCCCGGGGGTCGGCGCACCGAGGCGATGGC
>DATIPJ010001018.1:0-5150 GCA_035472155.1 Kofleriaceae bacterium | reverse complement strand
CCGAGGATCTCGATCGAGTGGGCGAGAAGGGCGAGCGGGCGGTTGCCGTGGGCGGAGAGGACGGCGCCGCTGTTGATGCGGATCGTGCGCGCGGCGATCGCGCAGATAGCGGGGTTGTCGATGGTGGCGCAGCGCACGTCGGAAGTGCCGGAGGTGCCGACGTCGGTGTCGAGGCGGACATTGCCCGTGACGTCGATGCGATCGCGCAGGTTCATGGCGCACGCAGCGTCGATGAAGTCGGCGTGGCGCCAGCAGGAGGCTTGGGGATCGGTGTCGGGGGCCGGGTCAGCGTCGACGATCGGGTCGACGCTGCCGTCGGGATCGAGTTGTTTGGCGACCGGGCCCTTGAAGCCGCAGCTGGCGAGTAGGACGACCCATGCTCGTCGCATGGAGCCAAACCTAACGCCGCGCCGAGGCGGCTGCGCGAGATTCTGTCAACGCAAACGCAGAAAGTGATCCCTGGCGGCGGCGGCGGCCCCCAGGATGGCGTCGGAGGTAGACGGACAGCGCAGCAATCGTCACAACGTCGGCGACGCGAGGCGCAGCCGATGGTGGGGAGGCGAGCGGCGGATGGTGGCGGTTGCGCGCCGGAGGATGCGAGTTGCGCGGCGGGGTGCGCAGCCGGGCTGGGCGATGCGCGAAGAGCTCGGAGATGGCGTGGCCGTTCTCAAGATCGCCGCGAGGTCAAGCGATTCACATTCGGATGCAAAATCGTCGGGGAGCGTACGACTGCGGGGAATGGTGGTGGCGGCGATCCAAAGGGGCGCCGATCGCGCATACTTTGGCCGCGACACATGTCGTACTCGCCGAGCCAGCCCAGTCCTGCGCCGCCGCTGTCGCGCGCGAGCATGGTGATCGGGCTGTATGGCGCGATGGCGCTGGTGGCGCTGGTGATTGCGGCGGGGCGCGGGGATCCGGACCTGTATCGGTTCGGGGCGCAGCCGCACTGGCCGCTGCTGGCGGGGCCGGCGGCTGGCGTCGCGGTCGGGTTGGCGGTGGTGGGGCTGACGCGGCTGGCGACGCGGCACTTCCAGTGGGCGCGCGACCTGCACGCGAGCTTTCGCGATTTGCTCGGGCCGCTCACCGGGCGCGAGATCGTGATCTTGGCGCTCGCGTCGTCGATCGGCGAGGAGCTGCTGTTTCGCGGGGCGCTGTTGCCGTGGTTGGGGCTGTGGCTGCAGGCGGTGGTGTTTGCGCTGTTGCATGTCGGGCCCGCGAGGCGGTTCCTGCCGTGGACGGCGTCGGCGTTCGCGCTGGGGTTGGGGTTCGGCTGGCTGGCGGTGTGGACGACGAACCTCGGGGCGCCGATCGCGGCGCACTTCGTGATCAACTTTTTGAACCTCCGGTTCATCGTCGCCGAGCCTGCCGTTTTGTTGCGAGGATCGCGGCCAGCTGCGTAGGGTCGTGGATGCTTCGCGGCATCCTGCTGGCGCTGGTGTTGCTCGTACCTGCGGTTGCGCTTTCCGACGAGACGTCGGCGACCGACAAGCTGCGAATCCTGTACTCGACGCGGTTCACGTTCACCGACGACGGGCTCCCGCTGGTGACGGTGGAGATCATGAGCGGACGACCGGTGGTGCACCTGCGCGCGAAGAGCGGCGTGACGGTGCGGCCCGACGGCGCGGGGGGCTCGGCGGTGGAGAGCGACGGCGGCGATGGGTGGACGATCTCGGTCGAGGGGGCGCGGCCGGCGGTGGTGCAGGACTGGACGGTCGTGGAGACGCTGGCCGCCGATGACGCGAAGGGGGTCGTGGCGGGGATGGCGAAATGGAAGGCGCGCGGCTTCGACCCGCGGTCGTTCGAGATCGGGACGGTGTTCGGTATCGACGGCGAGGTGATCGATACGCGCGAGGTGCGGTTGGCGGTGGACGCGGTGGCGGCGGGCAAGGGAGCCGCGCGCGCGGCGGAGATCGCGAAGCGATTCGGGGTGGCGACGAGCGTGCATCAGGAGCTGGTGCGGCGGCCGTCGGGGACGATCGTGGCGAAGAGCGGCGCGACGACGATTCGCAATCCCTCGGTGCTGTGGTTTCAGCCGCGCAAGGGGAGCGAGACGCTGACGGTGGCCGACGTCCCGACGGGGACGGGCGGCTCGCAGCTCGAGACCGGGACGGAGGACCGCCGGTACTGGGGGTCGGTGTACGTGACGCTGGACCACGCAGGGACGCTGGTGGCGGCGAACGCGGTGTCGGAGGACAAGCTGCTCGCGGGGCTGGTCCCGGCGGAGATGTATCCCGATGCACCGGCGGAGGCGCTCGAGGCGCAGGCGATCGCCGCGCGCACGGAGCTGCTGCAGAAGATCGGGCGGCGGAACCTGACGGATCCGTTTCTGTTGTGCTCGACGCAGCAGTGCCAGGTGTATGCGGGCGCGGGGAAAGAGGACCCGCGCACGACCAAGGCAGTGGAGGCGACGCGCGGGATGGTGCTGCTGCGCGACGGCGGCGGCCTGGTGGACATTCGCTACAGCGCGTCGTGCGGCGGGCACAGCGAGGACAACGACGCGATCTGGGGCGGCGAGCCAGATCCGTCGCTGCGCGGCCGGAGCGACGTGGCGAGCGGCGGCATGTCGCGTGTGACCGACGACAATATCGGCGCGTTTCTCGACGGCGGTGGGGACGCGTGGTGCAACAAGACCAAGCTCGGCAAATCGAAGTTCCGCTGGACCGAGACGATCGCCGCGACCGAGCTGTCGGCGCGCGTTGCGACGGAGTATCCCGAGATCGGGCGCGTGAAGCAGCTGGCGGCGAAGCAGCGCGGCTCGTCGGGGCGCATCGGGGTGCTGGAGATCCGCGGCGACAAGGGCAGCACCCTGGTGACGGGGGATTTGCACATCCGCCGGCTGCTGGGCGGGCTCAGGTCGACGCTGTTCGAGGCGACGCGGCAGGGCGACGCCTTCGTGATCCACGGCGCTGGATTCGGCCACGGCGTCGGAATGTGCCAGATGGGGGCGATCGGGATGGCGACGGCGGGGAAGCGCGCGGCGCAGATCCTGGCGCACTACTACCGCGGCAGTCATCTGCACCGGCTGTACTGAGCGCCGTCCTCGATGCTGGCAGTACACCGCGCCGTCCTCGACCGCTGACCGCAAGAGCACGCCCCGCTCAGAACTGACCCGCGACAACCAGGCCCGCGCGGCCGTTGCCGACGGTGGGGACGACGGTCGTGCCGGCGAGACTCGTGCCGCTGCGGTCGTGCTCTTTCAGGAAGAAGATCGCGGTGGGAATCGCGAATGCGAGCGTGACGGCGCCGCCGCCGATGGTGATCCAGGTGAAGGTGCGGCCGCGGCGAACGTTGTCCTCTGCATCGGAGAGATGGAACTGGCCGCTCTTGGAGGTCTCGGACTGGGCCTGCTGGTAGCTGGTGAGCGCGGCGAGGCCGAAGGCGCCGGTCACGACACCGAATACACCGGTCGGGATAGCCCAGGTGGTCCACCGCCGCGTCCAGGGACGGGACGTCGCGGACGTGTCCGCATCACCCGCGCCGTCCGGGGATCGAGCGCTGCGCTGCCCGTCGGCGGAGCGAGCATCGCCTTGCCCCGCGGAGCGAGCATCGCCTTGCCCGGAAGATCGCGCACCGCCCGGTCCACCGCCGGATCGAGCATCGCCTTGCCCGCCGGAGCGAGCATCGCCTTGCCCGGAAGATCGCGCACCGCCCGGTCCACTGCCGGATCGGGCATCGCCTTGGCCAGCAGAACGAGCGCCGCCCTGCCCGTCCGCGGGTCGCGCCCCGGCCGGAAGGGGTGGGACGTCGAGCTAGAACAGTCGATTGCCAGCGTCGTCGACGATGGCGATGCGACTACCAGCGGCGAGGTGCGCCTTGCGATCGCCGCCGAAGAGAGCCGCGGCGCTGTGGCTGGTGCCGAGGGCAGCTGCAGCGCGGGCCATCGCGAGCGGATCGGCGATGAGCTCGATATCGATCTCGCCGGTGGGGGTTCGCTCGGCGCGCGCGAGAAGGCGGCCGTGGGCGGCGATGTACGCCTGGGCAGCGACGAACGGCTCGCGCAGCTTGGGCGCAGTGTCGCCGGGGAGCGCCGCGGCCGGGTCGATGGCAAGCCAGCGGCGGTAGTATTGCTCGGCGAGGTCGCGCTCACCGAGGACGACGGCGGCACGGGCCGAGAGCCGGTAGATCTCGGCCATGGCGGTGGGGGAGTTGTCGCCGTCGCGAAGGGCCTCGAGAAGCAGACGGCGCGCGGCCTCGTAATCGACCGCCTCGACAGCCCGGCGCGCGTCGACGAGCTTGGGGCTATCAGCGCGCGCTGGCACGGCGGCGAGCAGCAGCCCGAGCAGGGCCGCGATGACGATCGTGCGGCTCACCATGCGAGCGTCCCCGAGCTGGTCGTATGATCGGCGGTGATCTTGATCGCGAAGGTGCGCTGCCGGCCGTCGGTCAGCACAGCGCGGACGCGATGGGTACCGGCGGTGAGTGGGATGAGATAGAGCGGAGTGTCGCCGACTTTTCGCTCGTCGACGAAGATCGTTGCGTAGGGGTTGGAATCGATCGCATACCAGCCCGAGGCTGCCGGCGATGGAGTGAGGGGCGGCGATGCCGCACGAGGTGGCGAGAGAACACCAGACGTGGAAGCAGCGCGAGTTGATCGAGCGGGCCGCTTGGGTGAGGATTCATCGGCGCCGGGCGCCCGCGATGTCTCCGGCGCTGCGGTGCGGTGCGCGGTGGTTGACACGGCCGCGCGGATGCCGGTGGTGGCCGAAGCTCGAGATCTCGAATGATCGGTCACGGTCGAATTGCCCGTCGAATCGTGCGCAGACGAAACTTGGGTTGTCGAATCGCGGTTTGTCGAATCGCCGGTCGTCGGATTACCGGTCGTCGGATTGCTGGTCGTCGGATTGCCGGTCGTCGGATCGCCGGTTGTCGGATTGCCCGCGATGGAATCGTTGGCGGTTATGCGAGCGGTGGCAATAGTAGTTGGTTGTCGAGCGACGGGCGGGGGCGTTGGGGGCGAATCGCTGGTGGTGCGGCGAGTGGCGACGATGATGAGGACCGCGGCAAGGGCGGCAAGCGCGGCGACGATGGCGAGCCAGCGTGACTCCTGCCCGGTGCTGGAAGATTAAATGATGGGGTGCAAGCTCTTGACTGAAGTCCCAGTAAACGGCGGCCGTAACTATAACGGTCCTAAGGTAGCGAAATTCCTTGTC
>DATIPJ010001017.1:0-3449 GCA_035472155.1 Kofleriaceae bacterium | reverse complement strand
TCGTCGTCCGCTTCATCGCGCGTGGCCTTGCCGGGCTTGCGGTACACGGGCACCACGCCGGTGCCGCCGGTCCAGCCCGCGAGCTCCTTGAGCTTGCCCTCGCCGAGCACGCTGCCGCTGGCGAGCCGTGCGCGGCGCTGGGTGATGCGGCCGACCGGGTCGAGGCCGAGCGTGCGCGCGAGCCGCTCGAGCTCCGACATCGAGGAGCCGAGCTCGTCATCGGTCGTGCCGGGGAGCTGCACGGCGACCACGACGGCGGTCGGGCGCGGGTCGGTTGCCGTGTGGTCGTCGGCCATTGGGGAGCGCACCTTGGCGCAACTGTGCGGGTCGCGCAAGCGGCGGCGCTGTGGAGCGCGGCGGCAGCGGCGGGTTATGATGAACGAGCCATGGCCGATGACTCATCCGACGACGGCGACCCGACGCTACCGGGCCCGAGGTCGGAGAGCAGCGCCGCGTTCGCGGCGACCATCGCTCCGGGATCGTCGCCCCAGACGCCGATCCCGCCGCCGCTGCTGCCCGCAGGAACGACGTCGGGGACGGTGACGCGGCCGCGATCGTGGGTGGAGCGCGAGTCGGATGCGACGCACGATGCGCCGGCGAGCGGCGAGCTGCCGCTGTTGCCGCTGGTGTCGGCCGCGCACTACCGCGCCGACCGCGAGATCGCGCGCGGCGGCATGGGCCGCATCGTCGCCGCCGAGGACCAGCGGCTCGGGCGCGCGGTCGCGCTCAAGGAGCTGCTGGCGCCGGCGCCCGAGCAGCTCGGCCGGTTCCAGCGGGAGGCGCTGATCACCGCGCGGCTGCAGCATCCCGGCATCGTCCCGGTGTACGAGGCCGGGCGCTGGCCATCGGGCGAGCTGTTCTTCGCGATGAAGCTGGTGTCGGGGCGGCCGCTCGACCGCGTGATCGCCGACGCCGCCACGCTCGAGGAGCGGCTCGCGCTGCTGCCGCGGATCGCGGCGGCGACCGACGCGATCGCCTACGCGCACAGCCAGCGCGTCATCCATCGCGACCTCAAGCCGGCGAACGTCTTGATCGGCGAGTTCGGGGAGACCGTGGTGATCGACTGGGGGCTCGCCAAGAACCTCGACGAGGCCGATGTGCCCGAGCCGACGCGGCGGGCCGCGACGCCGGTGCCGGTCGCGCCGCCGCCGACGAGCGCGAGCAAGAGGCCCGAGGGCGCGTCGACCTTGACCATCGCCGGGGCGGTGATGGGGACGCCCGCGTACATGGCGCCCGAGCAAGCGCGCGGCGAGCCGGTCGATCAGCGCGCCGACGTGTTCGCGCTCGGCGCCATGCTGTATCACCTGCTCGCGGGAGCTCCGCCGTACAACGCGCGCACTGCGACCGCGGTGATCGCCGCGGCCGCGGCCGGCAAGGTCGTGCCGCTGACCTCGCGCGAGCGCGGCGCGCCGCCCGATCTGGTCGCGATCGTCGAGCGCGCGATGGCGCCGCTGCCGATCGATCGCTACGGCGACGCCGGCGAGCTGGCGAGCGAGCTCAAGCGGTTCCTCACCGGCCAGCTGGTATCCGCGCACCGCTACACCGCGGCCGAGCGGGTCGGTCGGTTCGTGAGGCGCCACCGCGCGGCGGTGACGATCGCGGTGCTCGCGGCGATCGGGTTTGCCGCCGGCGGCACGTTCGCGGTGCGCCGCATCCTGCACGAGCGCGACCTGGCTGACCGCGAGCGCCGGCTCGCCGACACCCGGCGCCAGGCGGCCGAGCACCTGATCGACAAGATGCTGTCGGACGTGAAGACGCGCCTGCAGCAGATCGGGCGGCTCGACCTGCTCGCGAGCCTGGGGTCGGAGATCCGCGACTACTACGCAACGCTCGCCAAGATCCCGGGCGGCATGCCGGCCGACGACCTCGACCGCATGGCGATCGCGGTCGAGCTGATCGGCGTCGCCGAGCGCGACTCGGGCAAGCTCGACGAGGCGTTCACCACGTGGACCGGCGTGCGCGCCACGCTCGCGCGCGCGGTGTCCGCCGCGGAGCCTGCGCGGTTCAAGCGGCGGATGATCGCGCGGCTCGACTTCGAGCTCGGGACGATCCACCAGCAGCGCGGCAACATGCCCGCGGCGCTGGCGTCGTATGCGCAGGCCAAGCAGGAGCTCGAGGCGCTGCGCGCCGAGGCACCCGATGACCGCGCGGTGCTGCTCACCGCGGCCGAGACCCGCGACCGGCTCGGCGACATCCTGCGCAACAGCGGCCGGGTCGACGAGGCCTTCGACGAGTACGCCGAGGCCAAGACCGACCGCGAGCGCGCGGCGTCGAGCCGGAGCAGCCGGCCGCAGGACGAGGTGCTCGCGCTGTCGACCAGCCACCTCAAGCTCGGCTCGCTGTTTCAGGTCCGCGGCGAGTCGGCCAAGGCGCTCGACGAGTACCGCGCGGCGCTGCGGCTGCGCCAGACCCTGCTCGACGGCCAGCGCGACAACGTCGAGATCCAGAACAGCGTGCTCGAGGTCCAGCTCACGCTGGGCGACCTCCAGCGCACGGTCGGCGATCCGGCGAGCGCGACCGAGACCTACAACAAGGCGCTGCCGGTCATGGACGCGTTGACCCGGCGCGATCCGGCGAACACCACGTGGCGGCGGCTGCGCGGCAACCTCGAGGCCGATTTCGGCTTCGCGCTGCTCGACAGCGGCGACTACAAGGCCGCGCTCGTGGAGCTCGAGCGCGCGATCGCGACCCAGCACGAGCTGGTCGACCTCGATCCGCAGAGCACAGTGTGGGAGGCCGACCTGTCGCGGTCGTACACGCGCGCCGGCGACGCCGAGCTCTACCTCGGCGAGGTCGACCACGCGGTCGCGCGCTACCGGCTCGGGCTCGAGATCCGGCGCACGCTGGTCGCCAAGGAGCCGAAGTCGGCGCCGTACCGCCGCTCCGTCGCCTGGTCGCACGCCAAGCTGGCCGCGGCGTACACCGCCAAGGGCGACCTGCCGCGCGCGCTCGAGGGGCACGAGGAGGCGCTCGAGCTGCGCGCCAAGCTGGTCGAGGAGTCCCCCGGGCAGACCGGATTTCGCAACGAGCTGGCGCTCTCCGAGCTCGCACTCGGCTCTCTGGTCGCGGCGAGCGATCCGAAGCGCTCGGCGCAGCTGATCGATGCCGGGCTCGGGCGCGCGCGCGAGCTGGTCGGCCGCGACGCGATCAACCAGGAATGGAAGGAGACCCAGGTCCTGGGGCTGCTCGCGCGTGCAGCCCACGCCGCCGCGCCCAAGGTGCGCGACGAGGCGCTGGCCGAAGCGCTCGGCGTTGCGCAGGCCGGCGCGGCGGCCCCCGCGCACAACGTGCACTGGCCGGGCCTCCTGGCCGAGGTCCAGGCCGGCCTGGCCGAGGCCGCACGCGCGCGCGGCGATCGCCGGGCGGCGACGGCCGCATGGCAGGCGGTGCGCGCGGCGCTCGAGCCACTGGCCAAGGCCGGGCGGCTGTCGGCCCCGCGCAAGGCGCTG
>DATIPJ010001016.1:0-3022 GCA_035472155.1 Kofleriaceae bacterium | reverse complement strand
GCTGGTCGAGCACTTCCTGCGCGAGTGCGGCCACGAGGGCCCGATCGACGAGCTGATCTCGCCGGCGACCCTGCGCGCGCTGGCGAGCCACCACTGGCCGGGCAACGTGCGCGAGCTGCGCAACCTGATCGAGGCGACGCTGGCGATGGGCGAGCCGCCCGCCCTCGAGCCGCCGCTCGCCGACGCCAGCGATCCGATCGATGCCGTGCTCGGCCTGCCGTACCGTGCGGCGCGCGAGCGGCTGCTCCACCAGTTCGAGGAGCGCTACCTGCCCGCGCTGCTCGCGCGCGCCGAGGGCAACGTGTCGCGCGCCGCGCGCACCGCGCAGATGAACCGCTCGCACCTGCTCGAGCTGCTGCAGCGCCACCACCTCAAGTGATCACCGCTCGTCGAAGTTGACCATCAGGTGCCGCGTGACGTGGCCGATCATGTGTGAGGAGTACCAGTGGACGCCGTCGGGCACGAGGATCGCGTCCTGCCCCCAGTCGGCGCCGGGCACGGTCGCGACCTCGGCGCCGGTCGTGGCATCGATGACGTGGAAGGCGCCGCGCGCCGCGTACGACAGCCGATGGTCATCGAGCCACACCGCGCGCTCCGAGTCGGCGAGCTGCTCGTGCAGCCCGCCGGTGAGCGGTGCGCCCGGCGGCACGAACCGGAGGTGCCATCCTTCGTTGAACCACTCCACCACGCGCCACCCGCCGGCGGGCGCCGGGACGACGAAGCCGCCGACCTCACGCGACTCGACGCGGCCTTCGCGCGTGACCCGCCACGCCTCGAGCACGCCGTTGCGGTTGACCTCGACCTCGAGCCCATCGGGGCCATCGGCGCCCATCACCAGCTTCCCCGGGAGCTCGGCGAGCCGGGTCACGGCGCCGCCCTCGATCGGGATCGCGAACAGCTGCGGGGCGCCGTCGGCGGCGGTGAACAGCACGCGCTTGTCGTCGGCCGACAGAAACGGCCGGCCACCGCCGGTGAGCGTGCGCTCGCTGCCGTCGCTCGTCGAGATCACGACCACCTCGTTGCGCGACTCGAGCCGGCGCTCGGCGATCACGTACTTCCCGTCGCGCGTCGAGACCAGGCGGCCGAGCATCTCGCGCCGCGTCGTCAGCTTGAACAGCTTGCCGGCGCCGCCCGCCATCACCACCATCGCCGAGGCGTCGAGGTTGAACGCCACCGTGCGGCCGTCGCCCGAGACGTCGGGGAAGTAATGCGGCCCTTCATCGAACGTCAGCTGTCGGGCCTCGCCGCCCGTCGCCGGGATCTCGAACAGCGCGATCTTGCCGCCGCGCTTGGCGGTGAACACCACCGAGCTGCCGTCGGGCGTGAACGTGCCGCCGATGTTCGCGCGATCGCGCGTGAGCGCGGTCTCCTGGCCGGCGCGATCGATCACGATCACGTCGTGGATCGGGCCCTGCTGCGTCGTCGGCCCGCGATTGAACACGATGCGCTTGCCGTCGCGGTCGCAGCGCGGGAACGTCAGCCACTCCGTCGTCGTGCTGACCAGCACCTGGCGCGTGCCGTCGGGGTGGCGCAGCAACAGCTGCGACAGCGAGCGCTCGGCCTCGGCGATCGCGACCACATCGCCGCAGTCGTCGGCCTGGATGCCGGGACCGAGGTCGGTGAACGGGCCGCCCTCGAGCGGCTGGCGCACGATCCGGTAGCGATACGTCACCGGGTCCCAGTGCACGAGCAACAGCGCCTTGCCGTCGCGGGTCCAGCGCGGCGTCTGGAAGCTGTCGTCGGGCGCGGTCAGCGCGCGCGACTCGCCGCCGGGCACGGCATCGATGTACACGCGGAACGTCTCCGCGCGCTCGCGGTCCGAGATGTACGCGAGCCGCGTGCCGTCGGGCGACAGCGCCGCGCCATCGCCGTTCTCCTCGAACGCGGGCAGGTCGATGATGCGCGGCTGCCACGGCACGCGGTGCAGCGCGAGCCCACCCACCGCGATCGCGGCGACAGCCGCCGCGGCAGCGAGCGCCAGTGCGATCCGCCGCGGCCGCCGCCACGCGCGGGTCATCGCGTCGAGCATCGCGTCCACCGACGGCCAGCGCTCGCTCGGGTGCATCGCGAGCCCGCGCGCGAGGATCCACCGCAGGCGGCGCGGCACGCGCTCGGCCACGCGCGGCGGCTCGGCGTGCGCGGCGAACAGCTCGACTGCGGTCATGCCGCCGAACGGCCGCAGCCCGGCCAGCGCTTCCCACGCCGTCGCGCTGAACGCGAACTGATCGGCGCGCGCATCGGACGCCCCGCCGGAGAGCTGCTCGGGCGCCATGTACGCCGGCGTGCCGAGCATCGTGCCGGGCACCGTCAACACGCTGTCGAGCGAGCCCATCGGCCGCGGGTCGGTGCTCGGCTTCGATGCCGCCCCACCGTCGGCGATGCTGCGCGCGAGCCCGAAATCGGTGACCACCACGCGCCCATGCTGATCGATCAGCACATTGTGCGGCTTGAAGTCGCGGTGGATCATCCCCGCGGCGTGCGCCACCGCGAGGCCGCGCCCGGCGGCGAGGATCGCCGCAACGACCGCGTCGCGCGGGGGCTGGCGCGTCAGCCAGGCCGCCATGGTCTCGCCGTCGAACAGCTCCATCGCGATCACATCGCGGCCCTCGAGCGTGCACGCATCGAAGATCGCGACCACGTTCGGATGATGCAGCCGCGCCATCGCGCGCGCCTCGCGCACCAGCCGCAGCCGCGCGGTCTCGTTGCCGTCGAGCGACGACCGCAGGACCTTGAGCGCCACTGAGCGATCCAGATCGACGTCGCGCGCCGCCCACACCATCCCCATCCCGCCGGCGCCGAGCAGTCGGTCGAGCCGGTACTTTCCGAGCATCACCCCGGGCGCGAGCGGCGCATTCGGCGCCCCGCCTCTCGCGACCGTGGCCTCGCTCTCGAGGATCGTCGTCGCGTCGGGCCCGGGCGCGACGGCAGCACCGGACGCCGCGGACGCGCCGCGAGGCAATACGAGCTCGACATCGAGCAGCGCATCGAGCTGACCGCGCCGTTCCCGGACCATCCGCGCCGA
>DATIPJ010001015.1:0-2227 GCA_035472155.1 Kofleriaceae bacterium | reverse complement strand
GCACGGGTTCGAGGCCTGAGAGCACGGTGATCGAGTCTGCGCTGTAGAGATCCAAGGGCGCTCCTTTCGTGAGGCTCAAGCGTTGCTTCGCTCGAGCCGGAGGGCTCCAGAGCGCGCTTGAGGCACACGCAACATAGGCTGGACCGAGCCTGGTTTCAATCACGGATTCCAACCAATTCACAAATAATAATAAGTAGTTATCATGATGATCTGAGCTCGAGCGAAGGTTTTTTCAGCGCCATGTCGAGGCCGGCCGATCGGCTCCGACATCTGGGTGAAAGCGCCGATGGACGGCGCCCGCAGATGAAAAGGAAGAAGCCATGTCGAGCATCCGTGCAGCGCAGAAGATCGAGATCGTTGGGCCCGTGTCGGCACAGTCGCGGCGGATCGGCCGCCGGATCGGGCGTCGCGTGGGCGCCGTGGCCGCGGGCCTGCTGGCCAATGTGATCGCCGCGAGCGCGACCGATGCGGTGCTGCATGCGACGGGCGTATATCCGTCGCTCGGCGTGCGGATGAGCGGGGCGCTGTTTGCCCTCGCGCTGGCGTATCGGACGCTGTTCGGCGTGCTGGGGAGCTATCTGACTGCGCGCCTGGCGCCTGATCGGCCGCTGCGGCATGCGCTCGCGCTGGGCGTGGTGGGCGTGCTGATCGGCACTGTCGGCGCGATCGCGATGTGGGACGCGGGGCCGGCGTGGTACTCGCTTGGCGTGATCGCCGTGACGATGCCGGCGGCGTGGGCGGGCGGCCGCCTCGCTACTCGATGAGCATGCCCGATCGCGTGGTCCCGCGTGCCGTCGCCTCGGTTGCGGTGAAGCCGCAGCCCTGGGGGGACCGTCCGGCCGCGTGGGCGGTGGCGATCGCCAGGTCGAGCGCACGATGCGTTCGCCGCGCGACGAGGTTCAGCTGGGCCAGTGCGCAGGCGCGCGCGGGGTCGGCGCCTGCGCCGAGATAGAACGCCGCGGCGTGGTCGGCGAACGCGAGCGGATGCCGTGCGAGCAGGGCCTCGAAGCGCGCCTGTGCGTCGGCGATCTCGCGTTGCCCGCGCTGCCGGTCGCCAGCCTGGAGATGCAGCGAGCTGGCGAGCGCGAGCGCCTCGGGATTACCCGACCGGGCGAGCGGCGCGATCCGTGCAGCCGCCACGGCCGGATCGCCGTGCACAGCCTCGATCGCGGCGAGGTGAATGCTCGCGGCCGCGAGCTGGGGCAGGTAGCGAAGTGCCTCCTGATACATCGTCGCTGCGCGTGCGCTGTCTCGCGCCTGCTCGTCCCACACCACCCCTCGCGAGAAGTACAGCCATGCATAGGGAAACGGTGATGTCGTCTCGAGCGTATCGATCGCCGCGGCGTAGAGCAAGTCGGCGTCGCTGAATCGTCCAACCGCAGCATAGGCACTCGCCAGCGCGCTTCGCGATGCGAGCGTGGCGTGATGGGCGACTGTGCCTTCGAGTGTCGGGATTGCATCACCGGCGTGCCCGGTGGCGACCCAGATCGAGGCGCGCAGCGATGCGATGTTCGCGTCGGTGGCGGTGTCGCGTGGGGGAGCCTGGTCGGCGGCGTCGAGATCGCCGAGCGCGTCCGTGAACCGGTGCACGGCGGATCGGGCCCGTGCGCGTCGCAGATAGTCGCCGGCGGACGGGCAGGGGCCATTCGCGCAGCGCGACTCCGCGAGCGCGACCGTCCGATCGAGGGCATCGTGGTCGGCGAGGAGCTGCGCTCGGGTGAGCAAGAGCTCCTCGACGCCCGGCTCATCTCCGCGCTGCGCGATCTGATGATCGAGATTCTCGATCGCGATCGCGCCGCTGGTGGTACGAAGCTCCGCGGCGAGGGCAGCTTCGAGCGCCACTGCGCCGGGCGCGGACCGAGGCGCGGCCAGACATGCAGCGGCAAGCGCGGCCATTGGCGCGAGCCAGCGCTTCGCGAGTGCGCGCGCAGGTCGCGCAGTGCCGGTCATGGCGCCGCCAGGAACGGAAACTCGGTCGTCGAGTGCACGCGGTCGTCACAGCCGATGCCGTCGTCGACGCCTTCGGTCTTGCCGAGCACGAGCAGCGAGCGGAAGACGTCGACCGAATCGTCGGTGGGCGTGCGGCCGCCGCAGCCATCGGACGCCGAGGGCGGTGTTGCAAGCGCGGCACGCTCGACGGCGAACAGCTCGTGGCAGGCCGGCGCGCGGGTGTCGATCCACAGGCGGTCATCGGCGAGCACCTGCGCGAGGCGATGATAGCGCTGCT
>DATIPJ010001014.1:0-3416 GCA_035472155.1 Kofleriaceae bacterium | reverse complement strand
GACCTGGTCTGCTAGCTGTAGCGCCGGTCACTCGAGCGCGAGCAGCGGCTCGCCGGCGTTGACATCGGCGCCGTCGGCGACGAGGACGCGGCGGACGCGGGCCGAGTCGGGCAGGCCGGGCCCACCGTAGGTGACGCGGTGGAACGTCTTCATCACCTCGAGCAGGCACACCGTGGTGCCGGCGGTGAGCACGGTGCCCTCGGCGACGAACGCCGGCTTGTCGGGGCCGGGCCGGCCGTAGAACCGGCCGCTGGTCGGCGCGCAGAACACCAGGCCGTCGACGCTCGACGCTGCGCCGGCGGCGGCCGCGCCGGGAGCCGAGGCACCGGGGGCGCGCTGCAGCGAAGGATCGAGCGCGACGAGCAGATCTCCGTAGCCGACCGGGTGGGTCGCCGCGGGCAGCTGCAGGGCGATGCCGGTGGCCTCGCCGGCGCTGCGCGGCACGACGAGCGCCGCGGCGCGGCCGAGCACGACGAGCTCGCCGATCGCGGTGCCGGGTGCGACCAGCTCGCCGGCGGCGATCCAGGGCACGAAGCTGCCGGGGCGGGGGGCGCGGAGCTCGATCGTGGCCCGCTCGCCGTGCGGCGGCGCGACGAGCACGTCGATCTCGGGGGCGTGCAGCCGCCCGGCGCGCCTCATCGCGGACCTCCGGTCAGGACGTGCAGATCGTGCATCGACCAGATCCGCGGGTTCTTGATCCGGCGATAGCCGGTGCTCTGGTACGCCATCTCGACGAGCGCGCCGAGGTAGTCGCGCAGCTCGCCGAGCTCGACGATCTCGTCGGTGTCGAGCTGGCGCGCGGCGACGAATGGGTCCATGTCGCCTTCGATGCGCGCCTCGGTCTCGCGCATGCCAGCCTCGATCTTGGCGCGCTCGGCGGGGTCGCTGGCCAGGATCTGGAAGTTGTCGTCGAGCTTGGTGTTGAAGGCGGCGATGGCGAGGGTGCGGCCTTCCATGACGCTGAGGCGCGAGAGGCTGGTGGAGAGCTGGACGATCGGATCGTAGGGCAGCCCGCTCATGGCGTAGTAGCCGGCGCCGGAGGCCTTGCGCAGGAGCACGGTGAACATCGGGGTCGTGTTGGTGGAGTTGGTGTAGATGAGCGAGCTGCCGTAGGCGAGCAGGCCATGGGCTTCGGCCTCGCGGCCGATGTCGAAGCCGCTGATGTCCTGGAGCCAGATGAGCGGCAGGCCGTCGTCGTTGCAGGCGCGCGAGAAGGCGCTGATCTTGGCGATGCCGGCGCGGTAGAGGATGCCGCCCGGGCGGCGGCGCGCCGGGTGCTCGGGGTCGCCGACCAGGCCCTGGCGGTTGATGACGAAGCCAGCATAGAGGCCGCCGACGCGGCCGACGCCGCAGATCATCTCCTCGCCCGCCTCGGGCATGACCTCCCAGAACAGCGACTGGTCGACCAGGCGCGCGAGGACCTGGGTGGCGTCGTAGGCCTCGCGGTGGTCGACCGGGAGGAGGCCCGCGAGCTCGCCGGCGGCGAAGCGCGGGTCGAGCGGGCCGAGGTCGCCGCGGTAGAAGTCGGCGCCGCTCGAGGGCAGGCGCGCGACGTCGCGGCTGATGCAGGCGAGGAGGGTGTCGTCGTCCGGAACGCGGACATCGGCGCAGCCGGACTCGTGGACGTGGACCTCGGGGCCGCCGATGTCGAGCGAGGTGATCTTCTGGCTCTTGGCGCCTTTGATGAGGGCGGCGCCGGCGATGACCATGTAGGCCTGCTCGGTCATGTAGACGCGGTCGGAGATGATCGGCATGTAGCCGCCGCCCGCGATGCAGTCGCCGAACACGCCGGCGATCTGAGGAACGCCGCTCGCCGAGAGCAGGCTGTTCATCTTGAAGATGTGGCCCGCGCCGCGCGCGCCGGGGAAGCTCTTGCTCTGCTCGGGGAGGAACAGGCCGCTGCAGTCGACGAGGTAGATCGCGGGGACGCGCAGGCGCAGGGCCATCATCTGCGCGCGCTGGATCTTCTCGGGGGTGCGCGGCCACCAGGCGCCGGACGCGACGGTGTTGTCGTTGGCGATGACCATGCACCAGCGGCCCTCGATGCGCGCGAACGCGGTGACCACGCCCGCGCCGGGGGACCTCTGGTCGCCCGGGAAGACCTCGCCGTAGTTGACGAACGTGCCGACCTCGAAGGTGCGCGTGCCCGGGTCGGCGAGGCGGCGCAGGCGCTCGCGCGCGGTGAGCTTGCCTTTCTTGTGCACGCGATCGACGTACGCGGGGCCCCAGCCGGCCTCGACCTCGCGTCGCCGATCGCGCAGCCGGCGCTCGAGGGTCTCCAGTGCGGCGCGATACTCGTCCGCGGTGCGTTCGTCGACGAGCTTGGCGAGCGGATCGCCGATCGGAACGAGCGGAACAAACGCCATCGCTCGCACGCTAGCACGGGGTTCTCGCGCGGCGCGCCGATGCACGGCCACTCGGCGGCGCGCGATCGCTGCGCAAGGGGGTGGGGGGAGCGCAACGATCGCGCGCCGTGAGGCCGCGTCGTCGACCGACCAGGTGGTCAGTCGTCGAGTTGAATGGCGGTTGAGATCGGTCGCGTGTGCCGCGAGCGGCACGTGGTCAGCGGCTCGCGCGTGGGCCGGCGGGGAGGTCGTCAGCGGCTCGCGTGTCGGCGAGCTGGACTGTCGGTCACTCGCGTCATCGAAGCGGGCGCGGGTGGACCGCGCGGAGGCTGCCGGTGCGCCGGAAGTGGATGGGCACGGTGGGCTCGTCATCGATCGCCTCGGGCGTGGCGTCATCGACGATCTGGAGCGCATATACATCGCTGGTCCGGCGGACGACGGTCAGGACGGTCAGCTCGTCCTCGGCGAGTGCGGAGGGGATCGACAGCTCGGGGTCGCTTCCATGGGGGCTCAGGAAGCTCGGATGGGTCGACGTGCGTGAAGTCATTGCAGTGTCGCTTTGCACATGGAGCGCCAGCTTGTTCAGTGTCGTAGGTGGCCGGCATCACGTGCGACGGCGCGCGTTTCCGGTGCTCTCAGCGTTGTTCGGTGGACGTCGCGAGGTCCAGGGGGTGGCTGCTTTCTGGCGGGCACGCAGTCAATCGCTCCAGCGCGCGAGGTACCGGGTGAGGCGGAGCTTGCGCCGCGTGGCCGTCGAAGACATGTAACGGATTGCGCCGAAGATCTCTCGGATAGGTGCCCAGGGCCGGTCGAAGCGGCCGAAGGTCCAGAAGATGCCGCTGTAGGAGTTGGGGTCCCGGCCGTCGACGGCGTACTTGTTGTTGAGCTCGATGAGCGTCGCGAGCGCGGCGCGCGGCGAGGGCGACCACTCGAGCACTTTCTTGCCCCACAGCATGCGCAGGTAGTTGTGAATGCGGCCTTCGCGGACCAGTTGCCGCTGGGCGGCGTTCCAGAGCGGATCGTGCGTCTCGGCGGCTGCGAATTGCTCCGGCGAATAGAGCGGCGCGCGGC
>DATIPJ010001013.1:0-6089 GCA_035472155.1 Kofleriaceae bacterium | reverse complement strand
CCAGGAACTCGAGGCGGTGGCGGTCGAACACGAAGCGGTGATAGCGCTCGAGCTCGCTCGGGTGGAGCCACGCCAGAAGCGCATCGTGGTCGCCGGGAGCCAGGGCCTCGGGGCGAAGCAGGAAGACGTCGACGGCGGGGGGCATCGGCGCGGAGGGCATCGGCGCGGTCAGGCGAGCCAGGGCGCGAGGTCGTGGGCGATCTCGCGCAGGAGGTCGGCGCGGTGGCTCTCGAGGAAGAAGTGGCCTGCGTCGACGCCGACGATGCGGGTCTTGCCGGTGGTGCGCTGCCGCCAGCCGACCATCGCGGGGTCGCCCTCCGCGGCGCCCGGGTCCTGCGCGCCGGCGAACGCGGTGAGCGGGCACGACAGGCGGGCGTCGGGGTCGGCGCGGTACTCCTCGATGAGAATGAAGTCGGCGCGCACGATGGGCAGGACGTGCGCCATGAGCTCGTCGTGCTCGAGGACCTGGCGCGGCGTGCCGCCCAGCTGGCGAAGGCGCTGGCGGAACTCGTCGTCGTCGAGCTCCGCGCTCGGCCGCGGGTCGTCCAGATGGAGGTTGCGGCGCATGCCCGGCGCGGGCGAGCCCGAGGCGAACAGCTGGACCAGGCCATCGAAGCGGCCAGCGCCGCGGCGCTCGACGAGGCGGCCGACCTCGAAGGCGATGCGCGCGCCCATGCTGTGGCCGAACAGGGCGAGCGGGAGGTTACCCGGCAGCTCGGCGATGGCGGCGGCGATGTGCTCGGCCATCGCGGCCATGTCGGTGATCAGTGGCTCGCGCAGGCGGACGCCGCGGCCGGGGAGCTCGACCGGGCAGACGTCGATCGTCGACGGTAAGTCCTTGGCCCAGCCGTGGTAGAGCGCGGCGGCCCCGCCGGCGTAGGGGAGGCAGACGAGGCGGACGCGCGGCGCGGAGACGAGCCGGCGAAATGGGAAGATCTTGGCGACGTTCATGGCGAGACGCAGGTGCGGGCGGCGGGTCGAAGCTCCCGCCGCGCCGCATCATGACATCGGGCCGTCGCCGGGTCCCGAGGAGCCGTCGATGATCGTCGCGGCGACGACCAGCGCGGGGCCAACGGCTTGTGCCATCGGCGGCTGCGCGCCGCGCACGCGATCGCGCAGGCCCTCGATGAGCGAGAACACGACGGGGACAACGACGAGGGTGAGCACGGTCGAGGTGATCAGGCCGCCGATCACGACCACGGCCATCGGCGCGCGGCTCTCGCCACCTTCGCCGAGCGCGAGCGCGACCGGGAGCATGCCGAGGACCATCGCGGCGGTGGTCATGAGGATCGGCCGCAGTCGGATCGGGCCCGCGACGAGCAGCGCTTCATGCGTCGAGGCGCCCAGGGCCTTCTGCTTCTGCGTGAAGTCGACGAGCAAGATGGCGTTCTTGGTGACGAGGCCCATCAACATGATGAGACCGATCATGCTGAAGATGCTGAGCGTCTGGCCCGCGAGGTAGAGTCCGCCGAACGCGCCAACCACGGCGAGCGGCAGCGACATCATGATCGTGAACGGGTGGATGAAGCTCTCGAACTGCGCCGCGAGGATCATGTAGACGAGGACGATCGCGAGCGCGAGCGCCACGAGCATGTAGCCGAACGACTCGGTCATCAGCTGGCTGGTGCCGCTCATCTCGGTCTCGACCGACGCGGGGACGACGCGCTTGGCGATGTCCTCGGTCATCTTCGTGGCCTCGCCGAGCGCGATGCCATCGAGCGCGGCGAACACGGTGATCTGGCGCATGCGCGCCTCGCGCGAGATCTCGGTCGGTCCCGTGCCGCGCTCGAGGCGGACCAGCGACGACAGCGGCACGAGCTCGCCGGCGTTGGACCGCACCATGAGGTTGGACAGCGTCGGGAAATCGGCCTGGATCTGATCCGGCAGCGTGAGCAGTACGTTGTAGAGGTCGGCGTCCTCCTTGAAGTCAGTGACCTTGTCGCGCGAGACCAGGGCCCGCACGGTGCGCGCCACGGTCGCCACCGGCACGCCGAGGCTGCTGGCGGCCGCGCGGTCGGGGTTGATCTCGATCTGCGGCTTGCCGCCGCGATAGCTCGAATCGATATCGACGAAGCCCTTGGTCTTCTTGAGCTCGGCCAGCATCGCCTCGGAGGCCTTGATCAGCTCCTCCATGTTGCGCGCGCGCAGGTTGAACTGGATCGGGTGGCTGTCGTCGCCGCCCACGCCGCCGACCGAGCCGAGCGTGAACTTGACGCCGCCCTTCGAGAGCGGCTCGTAGTGCTCGCGGGTCCACGCCATGACGGCCTTCTGGCTGAACGGGCGCTGCTTGACCGGCAACAGCTTGATGCGGATCTGGGCGACGTTGACGCCGCCCGAGCCGCGGCCGATCGTGACGAAGGTCGAGGTGACCCCCGGGCAGCGCGCGCGCATGTCGCCGGCGAGCGCCTCGGCGACCTCCTGCGTGGTGACGAGCGCCGTGCCGCTCGGCAGCTCGATCGAGACCGTGAACGACGAGTGATCCTCGTCGGGGACGAACTCGGTCTTGACCTGGGTGACCAGCGCGCACGAGCCGACGAGGACGAACACCGCGGCGACCACGGTGATCGCGCGGTGGCGCAGCGCGGCGCCGAGCACGCGCTTGTAGACGCGCTCGAGCCCCAGCAGCACGGCCTCGATCGCGCGCGACAGGATGAACGGCCGCCCGTGCTTGAGCTTGAGCAGGCGCGCCGACAGCATCGGCGTCAGCGTGAACGACACGAACATCGACAGCAGCACGGCGATCGAGACCGTGATGCCGAACTGGAAGAAGAACCGGCCGATGATGCCCTTCATCGTCGCGACCGGCGCGAACACCGCGATGATCGACGAGGTCGTCGCGAGGACGGCGAGGCCGATCTCGGCGGTGCCGTCGGCGGCGGCGCGCAGCGGCGACTTGCCCTGCTCGAGGTGGCGATGGATGTTCTCGATCACCACGATGGCGTCGTCGATCAGAAGGCCGATCGACAGGCTGAGCGCCAGCATGGTCATGTAGTTGAACGTGAAGCCGAGGACGTGGAGGAACCAGACCGTCGAGACCACCGAGGTCGGCAGCGCGAGCGCGCTGATGAAGGTCGCGCGGCCGTCGCGCAAGAAGCCCAGGATGATCACGATCGCGAGCACGGCGCCGAGGATGAGATCGAACCGCACGTCCTCGAACGATTGCTCGATGAACGGCGCCTCGTCCTGCGTGATGGTGAGGCTGGCGCCCTTGTCGGCGAGCATGCGCTCCATCGCGGCGACCTCGGCGCGCACCGAGCGCGCGGTGCTGACGAGGTTGGCGCCGGACTCCTTCTGGATCACGAGGCCGAGCGCGCTCTTGCCGTTGACCGAGGCGTGCGAGCGCGGCTCGAGCATGTCGTCCTGGACCAGCGCGACGTCGCCGACGCGCACGACGGCGGTGCTCGGCATCCCCGGCATCGCCAGCGTCGGGATCGGCGCATCGGCGATCTGCTGGAGGTCCGTGAACGCGCCCTTGGTGGTGACCACGACCTCCTTGCCGCCCTCGTTGATGCGGCCGGCGGGGAGCTCGAGGTTCTGGCCCTCGAGCGCGGCGGCGACGTCGCCCGGCGTGAGCCCGCGCGCCGCGAGCCGCGCCGGATCGATCACGACGTGGATCTCGCGCGGCCGGCCGCCGACGATGTCGATGTTGCCCACGCCCTTGAGCTGACCGAGGCGCTGCTTGACGACGTCCTCGGCGAGCTTGGTGAGGTCGCGCGGCGAGATCGTGCCCGACAGCGCGAGCGACATGATCGGCTCGGCGCCGATATCGTATTTCTGGATCTTGGGGGTCTCGAGCTCGCGCGGCAGGTTCGGGATGCCGGCGATGCGGTCGCGCACGCCCTGCACGGCCTTGTCGGCATCGACCTCGAGCTGGAACTCGATCAGCACCTGGGTCAGCGACTCGGTGTTGATCGACTGCAGCCGCTTGATGCCGCCCATCGAGCTGAGCGCATCCTCCATCGGCTTGGCGACCTTGGTCTCCATCGACCCTGGATCGGCGCCCGGGTAGACCGCGCTCACGGTCACGAACGGGAACTCGACGCTCGGGAACTGTTCGACGCCGATCTGGGGATAGGCGAGCACCCCGAAGACGATCGGCACCATGATGACCATGAATGCGAAGACGGGGCGCTTGATGGCGATATCGGCGATCTTCATGGGCGCTCCTGGATCACGGGGTGGTGGCGGCCTTGGCCGCACCCTCGACAACACCGCGCTGCCATCCGGCAGCGCTGCCTCGCCCGGCGGAGCCGGACTCGTCGAAGGCGACGTCGGCCATGAGGCCCGGGCGCAGCGCGCCGTCGCGGTTGTCGAGGACGGCGGTCAGCTCGATCGTGCGGGTCCGTGAGTCGACCATCGGCGCGACGATCGAGATCGTGGCCTTGCGCGACATCGCGAGCGCGGGTACGGCGACGGTGATCGCGTCGCCGGTCTTGACCTGGGCGAGCGAGCGCTCGGGCAGCCGGAACTTGAGATCCAGCGTCGCCTGGTCCTGCAGCATCAGGACCTGGGTCGCCGGCGAGTCGGTGACGTAGTCGCCGAGCGCGACCGGGCGCGAGACCACGACGCCGTCGATCGGGGCGCGCGCGGTGGCGTCCTCGGCGGCCTTGGCGGCGAGCGCGATGCCGTTCTGGGCCTGGGCCACGCCGACGCGCGCGGCGTCGACCTGGGCGTTGATCTGGTCCCACTGCTGCTGGGAGGCGGCCTTCTGGTCGAACAGGAGCTTGGTGCGGTTGAATTCGACCTGCGTGCTCTTGAGCTGCTGCTGCGCGGCGGCGTGCTGGGTCTGGGCCTGGGCGAGGCGGAGCTGCGCGGCGCGGTCGTCGACGCGGAACAGCACCTGGCCCTTCTTCACGCGGGCGCCCACCTCGACGTTCATCGCGACGATCACGCCGCTCGCGCGGGCGACCACCGAGACCTCGGAGTGCGGCATCAGCGTGCCGGTCGTCTTGCGATCGGAGGTGACGGCGCTACTCGCGGCCGATGGCTTGCTCACGGCGGGCAGCACGGGGAGCGGCGGCGCGCCCACGCCGGTGGCGGGAGGCAGCGCCTTCTTGTCGTCCTCCTTGCGGCACGCCGCGAGCGACGCGACGAGCGCGATGACGAGGCACGAGGTTCGGACCGACGTTTGGACACCCATCTTGCCTCCAGTTGCGATCGAGGATGCGGAGATCGAGAGCGACATCAGCGAGCCTGCTTTCCCGGGACAGTCCCGACCGCGCGTCCGAGTGCCATCCACGCCACCAGGTATTGGTAGCGCGCGATCGCCTCTTGAGCCTTGGCGTTGGCGAGCGCGGTCTCGACGTCGAGAACCTCGACGGTCGTCGCCGCGCCGTGCTGGAACCGCGCGGCCTGCAGCCGCTGCGCCTCGGCGGCGGCGGCGAGCCCGCGCGCCGTGACGTCGAGCGTGGCCTGTGCGGTGCGCGCCGCTTGCCAGCGCGAGCGCGCGTCGACGGCGATCTGGTCGGCCGCAGCGACCTGCGCGATCTGGGCCTGGCGGCTGAGCGCGCGCGAGCCGTCGACCTCTGCCGTGCGCTTGCCCCAGTCCCACAGGTTCCAGTCGAGGGTCAGGCCGATGTACGCGCTGTCCGTGGCGCTGCCGAAGCTCGCCGTTGTGATCGAGTGGCTGTACACACCCTGTAGCGAGATGCTGGGATAGTAGTTTGCCTTCGCGACCGCGACGCCGAGCTCCGCGGCGCGGTGGTTGGCCTCGGCGACGCGCGCCTCGGAGCGATCGCGGCGGGCGCGCCCGACGGCCTCGTCCTCGGTCCACGGCAGCGCGGGCGGCGCGGTATCGATGTCGACCAGCGAGAGCTCGGTGCCGTCGGGGAGCCCGAGCAGCATCGCCAGGCGCCGGCGCGATCCGAGCGCGTTGGTGTCGGCGGTCAGCGCCTGCACCTCGATGCGGGCGCGCTCGGCGTCGAGGCGGAGCACGTCGACCTGCTGGAGCGTGCCGGCGGACAGCAGCACCTTGGCGTGCGCGATGTCGGCGTCGAGCTGGGCGAGCGTCGCGCGCGCGATCTGGCCGAGCGTGCGCGACTGCAGCGCCCCGAGGTACGCCTCGGCGGTCTGGTACGCGATGTCGATGC
>DATIPJ010001012.1:0-6763 GCA_035472155.1 Kofleriaceae bacterium | reverse complement strand
GGGCTGTTCTACGGCGCGTCTGCGATCGCGAGCGCATACGCCTTCCTGAACAACCTGGTGATGTCGGGCCCATGGGCGTCGGGCTCGGGCGCGCTCGCCAAGCTGATCGTCGATGGAGCGATCGGCGTCATCGCGCTGTCGCGGCTCGGCGCACTGTCCGGCTGGGTCACCCCCGTGCGCCCGGCGGCGCCGATGCCGCCGCAGTATCCGCCGCAGGGCGGTGGCTACCCGCCGCAGGGCGGTGGCTATCCTCCGCAAGGCGGCGGCTATCCTCCGCAGGGGGGCGGCTACCCGCCGCAGGGCGGTGGCTATCCTCCGCAGGGAGGCGGCTACCCGCCGCAGGGCGGTGGCTACCCGCCGCGCTGATCCCGCCTACGGAATGACCTCCTCGATGCGCGCCTCGCGCGGCTCGCGCAGCTCGGTCTCGGAGCGCTGCGATGCGCGGTAGTCGCGCTCGAGCTTGTCGAGGCTCTCCTTCGCCTCCTTGCGCGCCTTCACGTCCGCGCCGGCCGCCTTCATGATCGCCTCGAGGCCCTTCTTGGCCGCCTCGTACTTGGCGTGACCGTCGAGCTGGTCGGCGCGCCCGGTCGCCTGCGCGGCGGCGTCGTCGTTGCCGGCCAGCCAGTCATTGAACGCGGCGTGGCGAAACCCGGCCGCCTTCTCCTCGTCGCTCGGGCCCTCCGAGGCGTGCGGCAGGTTCGCGTACTTCTGCCGGATCGCGGCCTGCTCGTCGTAGAGCTGCGGCGCGCCCGCAGTCGGCAGCCCCGGCGGCAGGTCATGCGAGCCGAACGGCTCCATCTCGGGGAACACCAGCACCTGGTTGGGCGGCAGCGGCGGCAGCTGCGGGATCCCGCCGAACGGCCCGCCGTGGGTCAGCGGCGAGTTGTCGCTGACGTTGGCGCTGGCCTCCATCATCTCGCCCATGCCGCCGCAGTGCTGCGTCGGATCGCCCTTGCGCACCATCGCCGATCCGTTGATGAACACCTGCCCGCTCGCGCTGAGCACCTTCCACATGTTGGTCCCGCAACACGTCGAGTGCATGCCGATGTCGCCCTGGCGCAGCGCCGGCATCCCGTTGATGTACACGCTCGACGATGCCGAGATCGCCGGCCCGATGACGTTGTGGTGCGGGCAGGCCGCACAGTTGTGGGAATCGATCGGCGCCTTGGCCCGATCACCGAGTCGACAGGCTCCAGCCATGTGGCCTCCTGATGGTCAGTCGCAGACTGCGCGTGAGCCTGTGATACGCCGATGCCGATGCTCGCTTCCCTCGATCAACTCTGTTGTTCGGTAATTCCTAGTTTGCAATCATGAGTAAGCACTGCGCACGATCGTGTGCAACCGGGCGCGCGTTGCTCTACCATCGCGCGATGCCAGCGAGCGATCCGCAATCCTCCCGGCGCGCGTGGGCGATCCTGTTCGCCCGCCTCGTGCTCGGCTTCATCTTCTTCATGGCCGGCGTGTACAAGGTCTTCGAGCTCGGGCCGGTCGGGCACGCGCAGAAGTGGTTCCTGCCGTTCCGCGATACGTTCCTGCCGGTGTGGTCGCTCTGGGCGGTCGGCTGCGCGATCCCGTTCGTCGAGCTCGTCGCCGGCGGGCTCGTGCTGATCGGCCTGCGCGTGCGCGATGCGCTGCTCGGGCTCGGCGCCGTGCTCGCCATCGTGACCTTCGGGCACCTCCTGCACGAGCCGCTGTACCCGTTCCACGAGCACGTGATCCCGCGGCTGGCGCTGCTCTTGTTCGTGCTCGTGATGCCGGTGGCCGACGACCGGTTCTCGCTCGATCACCTGCTGGCGCGACGCGCAGGCCGACCGGCTGCGTGACGCGCTGCGCTGCGCCAAGCACCTGAGATCATGACGGCGCGCGGGCAGCGCTGCACGCGAGCGCTCACATCGCCCACGGTTACATGGCGTTCCCCTTCAGCCGATCTGGGCTCGAAGCGGGCGCGGATCGGCCGATATCCGATCTCGATGGCGACCCCTGGCTCTGCCTCCCCCGGCCTCGACCTCTCGTCGCAGCTCATCCAGACGCTGCGGACCACCGAGGTACGGATTCCGCCCTATCCCGCAGTCGCCATGTCGCTCGATCGGTTGAGCCGCGACCCCAAATCGACGATCACCGATGTGACCTCGGTCATCGCTGCCGACGCCTCGCTGGCGGCCACCGTGCTGCGCTACGCCTCGGCGGCCTCCATGGGCAAGCCGAGCGGCCCGGTCACGCTTCACGCCGCGGTCAGCAAGCTCGGTCTCGAGGAGCTGACCCGCGTCGTCATCGCGACCACCGTCGGTGGCGCCGCCAACGCGCCCGGGCCACTCTCGCTGCTCCGCCGCGATCAGTGGCGACGCTCGCTGCTCGCCGCGATGTTCTGCCGCGAGCTCGCCGGCCGGCGCGGCGTGCTGCCCGACCAGGCCTTCCTCGGCGGCCTGCTTCACGACTTCGGCGCCGTCGTCGTGCTCGCCTGCCTCGAGTCGCTCGGTCGCGACCGCCTGCCGACGCTGTCCGAGGCGACCTGGTGCCGGCTCGTCGAGGATCTCCACATCGAGTTCGGTATGATCGTCGTCGCGCGCTGGCAGCTGCCCGAGCCGATCGCCGAGGTCATCACGCACCACCACACGCCGCACACCGCGTCGCGCGCCCACCGCTCCCTCGTCCAGCTGGTCTCGATCGTCGACCAGATCATCGCGGTCCTCGACCGCGGCTCGAACGGCGGCATCGCCGCGCTGATGGAGGTCCCCGGCCTCGAGCAGGGCGAGCACTACCGGATCGGCGCGCTGATGCCCAAGGTCGCCGAGCACATGGCCCGGTTCGAGAGCCCGCCGCAGCGCGACGTGACCTCGGCGATCGCGCCGATGGGCAACCCGATCGAGGATGGCTGGCCCGTCGACTTCTTCATCGAGAGCAAGAGCCTCACCGAGTACCGCGCTTGCGCGCTCACGCCGAGCACGATCGCGTTCCGCGCGCCCGCGGCGCTGCAGCCCGCGTGGCTCAGCGAGATGACGCTGCGCTGCGATCCCGACAAGATCGCGATGCTCGCAAACATCAAGACGTGCCAGTCGCTACCGAGCGGCGACTTCTTCGTGACGGCTCAGCCATTCGGCCTCGCCGGCGAAGACAAGGCCGCGTGGCTGCGGCTCATCGAGCGCACGCGCCGCGCGGCCAGCAAGTAACGAGGCCCCGAAGGGCGCCGCGCTACTTCTTGGGCTCGGCCTTGGGCTTGGTGGCATCCTTCTTGTCGGCGACGACGGTGCCCTTCTGGTCCTTGCACTCCTTGGCGCTGACCTCGACCCAGCCCTTGCCCTTGCAAGAGTTCTGACCCGAGCAGCTGTTGCTGGCGCCAGCACAGGCGCCCTTGCCCTTGCAGGAGTTGACGCCCGCGCACTTGACCTTGGCCTCCTTGGTGGCCTTGTCGTCGGCGTGCAGGGTGGGGGCAGCGGCGAGCAGCAGGCCCGCCACGGTCATCGCAATCGCTTTTCCATTGGTCGTCATGTCAGTGCTCCTCCGGACCTGGTGGTCTGGTGCGCACTTGGTACACGAGTTTGACGCCGCAGGGAATGCGACCCGGTCGTTGCCGCAGCTGAGGCGTGAACCACGTCTCGCGTACGCCATTCACCTACATCGCTTGCGGGCCGTGCGGCTGTAACATCGATCGGTCATCCGCGTATCCGAGCCATCGACGGGCTCGCTCGCTCGAGCCCGCGCCAGGAGAATCCATGCGTCCGCTGATCCAGTCCGCCCTGCGCCTGCTTCACAAGCTCGAGTGGCTCGGCCCGTTGCTCGTCCGCCTCACCGTCGGGCTGGTGTTCGTGACCACCGGCTGGGGCAAGCTCCACAACCTCGACAAGGTCACCGAGTTCTTCGCCTCGCTGCACATTCCGGCGGCCGGCGCCCAGGCCGCGATGGTGTCGACCATCGAGTTCGTGGGCGGGCTGCTGCTGATCGCCGGGCTCGGCACGCGCATCGCCTCGGCGCTGCTCATCGGTGTGATGGGCGTGGCAATCCTGACTGCGAAGCTGCCCGAGCTGCACGGCGTCGTCGATCTGGCGAACACGATCGAGCTCACGTACCTCGTGATGTTCGTGTGGCTGCTCGTGGCCGGCGCCGGCGCGGCCTCGCTCGATCACCTGATCGCGCGGCGCGGGCATGTCGAGCCGCGGGTCGGCGTGGCAGCATGAGCACACGATGACCGCCAGCGCTGCCGGCTTTCCGCGTCTGGGCTTCGGCCTGGGGCTGCGCACGCAGCACTACGAGGACGTGCTCTCGGGGGCGCCGCGCGTCGACTGGTGGGAGGTGATCACGGAGAACTTCCTGGTCGCCGGCGGGAACCCTCGCCGCGTGCTGCGCGAGGTCTGCAAGAAGTGGCCGGTGATGCTCCACGGGGTGTCGCTGTCGATCGGCTCGGTCGACCCGGTCGACGACGATTACCTGTCCCGCCTCGCCGCGCTCGCCGACGAGGTCGACCCGCCGGTGGTCTCCGATCACCTGTGCTGGACCGCGCTCGGCGGCCACTCCTCGCACGACCTGTGGCCGCTGCCGTACACCGAGGAGGCGCTCGACGTCGTGGTGCACAAGGTCGACCGCGTGCAGGACCGGCTCGGGCGCAGGATCCTGCTCGAGAATCCGTCGAGCTATGTCACGTTCGTCGCCAGCTCGATCTCCGAGGCGGAGTTCCTCGCCGAGGTCGCGCGCCGCGCCGACTGCGGAATCCTGCTCGACGTCAACAATATCTACGTGAGCTCGACGAACCACGGCTGGGACCCCGAGGCGTATCTCGCGGCGATCCCGCCCGAGCGCGTCGGGCAGATCCACCTCGCCGGCCACAGCGACCACGGCACGCACCTGCTCGATACCCACGACCATCCGGTGTGCGAGGCAGTCTGGGACCTCTACGGGAAGGCGATCGCGCGCTTCGGGCTGGTGTCGTCGATGATCGAGCGCGATGACCATATTCCGCCGCTCGACGAGCTCCTCGTCGAGCTCGACCGCGCGCGCGAGATCGCCCTCGCCGCTACCGACCGGCCGGCCGCGCTCCGCGAAGCGGCGATGTGACGATTTTCCTCCGCATTACGAAGCTGCGGTAATGGGGAGTCCAGATTGCCATTCGATCATGGCATTGCGCACACGGGCGGTTCATGTAGGTGTCTGTCGTCTGAGAAACGCGACACTTTCCTGTGGGTGAAAAGTAGCAATAAATCATGACGCTTTCATGATTCCCTCGGATCCGCGTGATATCGAGCCACGGTCGATCTCGCGAAAGGGTGGATTCAAATGCGTCGCTGTTCTGCTCGACTTCACAGTGGCTGTCTATCCATTACGGTAATTGCGGCGCTGCTGGGCGCCGCGGGGTGCGTTGACGGATATCCAGAGGACGACGACGCGGGGCTCGGCGAGGAGGCCGCCGCAGTCACCACCAGCGAGGGCTTCGAGGGCGCATCCAAGCCCGCCTACGCCGCCGCCGACGTCACGCTCGGCTCCGGCGTGTGGAACATGAACGACGCGCTGATCGGCAACCTGGCGACCGACGTCAAGACCGGCAGCGCGGCGGGCCGCATCCGCAACACCGGCCGGATCACGATGCGCTTCGACCGGGCCAGCGCGGGCACGGTGACGATCCACCACGCGAGCTTCGGCTCGGATGGCACCAGTACGTGGGGTCTGTTCCAGTCGCGTAACGGCGGTTCCACCTGGACCCAGGTCGGCACGACGCGCTCGACGACCGCAGGCGGATTCTCGACCGCCACGTTCGCCGTCAATGTCACCGGGACCATCCGGTTCGAGATCCGCAAGCTCAGCGGCGGCGCGAACCGCATCGATCTCGACGATATCTCGATCACCGATAACGGCGGCGGGGGTGGCGGAGGAGGCGGCGGCACCGGCGCGGCGCTCAGCAGGCACACCACGATGGGCATTCCGGCGGCCGCCTCGACCAGTGATCCCAACAACTTCCTGTCTGTGAAGTCGGGTTACGTGGTGTCCTATAACAGCGGCCGCAAGGTCCCCAACTGGGTCAGCTGGGAGCTCAACACGTCGTACCTCGGCAGCATCGACCGCCAGGACGACTTCCGTCCCGACGACACGCTGCCGGCAAACCTGGCCCAGGCCCAGCTCTCAGATTACAGCGGTAGTGGCTACGATCGCGGACACATGTGTCCGTCGGCCGATCGCACGCTAACCGTGGCGGCCAATTCGCAGACGTTCTTCCTGAGCAACATGGTCCCGCAGGCGGCCAACAACAATCAGGGCCCGTGGGCCGCGATGGAGAACGACCTGCGCACCCTGGTACGTTCTGGCAAGGAGCTGTTCATCATCTCCGGCGGCACGTTCAGCGCGAGCTCGAACACCATCGGTAGTGGGGTCGTCGTTCCCGACAAGACGTTCAAGGTGGTGGTCGTGCTCGATGCGGCCGGACAGGGCGTCAGCTCGGTCACGACCAGCACCCGCGTGATCGGCGTGATGATGCCGAACGAGAACAACCAGATCAGCCGGACCGCGGACTGGCGCACGTTCCGTGTCTCCGTCGACGCAATCGAGGCCGCGACCGGTGACAACTTCCTGTCCGACGTGGACCCTGCAGTACAGTCGGTGATCGAGGCTCGCGTCGACAACCAGTAGTCCTGGGGCATTCGGGCTGCCCGCCGAGCCGTTCGCGTCGGCCGGGTTCTGGGCGCCGCCGATCCCCGACGACACGACCGGGCGGCCCAACGTTACCGGCCGCACCAGCGGCGTCGAGGCGTTCTGGTGGACGATCGCCGAGTTCTGCGAGCGG
>DATIPJ010001011.1:0-8477 GCA_035472155.1 Kofleriaceae bacterium | reverse complement strand
TGTTCTTTGAGTTCATTCCTGTCGATTCTGATGATGAAATTGTGGTCCTCCATGAGATTGGCGTGCTGCGCATCGATGCAAATGCGAACATCAGGTGGTCTATCGATTGCGATGTCATTGAGAACTCCGTGGTCGATGATCAAGGGAGGCTGCTGGTAAGCACAATCGAAGGCGCACGACTTGCCATTTCGTTGCAATCCGGGGCGATGTCGCACCTGGCGTAGTCGTGGACGCTCTGCAGCGGCAGCCTGCCTGGGGCGTTTTCTCGTGGAGGATTGCAGTAGCGTATGCTCCAGTACCTCTGTCGAGTTTGGTGCCAGTAGCAGGCTCGCGTCCGGCTACACCAGCCGGCTCCTCAATTTACGCCCCGCCGCGTTCGGGTCAGTCGTCGGTGATCTTGACGTCGTCGTCGTCGTCTTGAATCTTGACGTCGTCGTCGCCGCGCGGCTTGTGGCGCTTCTTGGTCGTCTTCGCCTTGCGTGTCGGCTCCGTGCGCGCGGGCTTCTTCGACGCGGTCGCGGAGGGAGCAGGCGATGCCTTGCGCGCGGCGGCCGTGTTGGACTTGCCGATCGCGGCGGTCTTGCTGCGCGGTTTGAAGACCTGGGCGTCCGCGGCGGGGGCCAGCAGCAGCCCGCCGATCACGGTGGCTGCTGCGACCAGGAGGCGAACGCCGCGGGGTGTCGTCATCGGTGGTCTATGGTGCCACAGCGGGCGGGCAGATCCATGCGCGTCGACAACGATCGAGAATCGCTAGGGCTTGGCCGGCTTGCGCTCGGCGCAGGGCGGGCGGTCGGCGATCTCGATGCGCGAGAGGAGGAGCTCGCCGCCGAATGGGCGCCAGACGAAGCGGAACTCGTGGTCCTCGGAGACGCAGATAGTGGCGGTGCAGTGCTGCATGGCGCGCGCGAGGTCCTCGATCTCGGGCAGCACGGCGTCGGAGCGGGGGACCAGCTCGGCGCTCTGGGTGGTGTGTGGGTCGCCGTTGCCGTCGCTGTCGGCGTCGGAGAGTGGATCGTAGCTGATGACCACGCGCTCGAGGCCGCGCGGGGGCAGGTAGGTGGGTAGGAGCGAGGGCTCGTCGCTGCGCTGGAGGGCCTCGAAGCTCGCGAGGACGCACATCGAGCGCATCAGGCCGGCGACCTGGGGCCCGGCGGGGGTGCGAGGTCGGCGAGGTGCGAAGCGATGGTCGCCGCGGGCGTCGAGGGCGCGGGCGGCGGCTGCGGCGACGCTGCAGTCCTTGGCCTTGGTGGCGGTGACGAGCGCGGCTTGTAGGTCGGGCGCGATGGGATCGGCGCCGGCGACGAGCTCGCTGATCGCCGTGGTGCGGGCGCGCGGCGGGAGGGTGTCGTCGTTGACCGCAGCGATGTAGACCGCGCGGTGGCCCTCGGCTGAGAGGACGTCGAGCGCGCCGGTGATGTGGTGCTGGCGGACGGCGGTGATGAGGTGGGCCTCGTCGAGCGAGCCGACCGCGCCGTTGACCAGCTCGTCCTGGCCGGCGCGCCAGGCGATCGCGAGGATGGCGAGGCGGGCGTCGTGGTCTTCCTCGGGGATTGCGTGGATCGCGGCGGCGACCAGTTGCGACTCCGGGGGAGGGATGGCGGCGAGCGCGTGGAGCGCGGGCAGGATCGCCGGCAGATCGCGGTCGCCGAGCTGATCGATTGACCAGAGCGCGAGCAGCCGGCGCAGGCATGGATCGTCGAAGCCGGCGGTGTCGGCCGGCGGCGGGACGTCGTAGAGCGGGCGTGCGCAGGCGCCGCTCGGGGGCCGCGCGCAGGTGAAGTTGCCGCCGCGCAGGAGCGCGATTGCGAGCGGACGCTCGGAGGCAGGCGCGATCTCGTGGACCTTGTCTTCCCAGTCGGCGCCGGTCGGTGCGATGCGATGCCACAGCGCGATCGCCGATGCGTCGTCCGTGAGAGTGACCTTCTCCCAGTCGATATCGAGCACGCGGTGCGGGGGCGGCCGATGCAGATCGGGATCTGGCGCACGCGGCGCGGATGACCGGGCTTCGACCGCGGGTGGTGGCGTCGTCGGCAGCGTGGTGGCGCTCTCACGCGGCGGAGCGCCGCAGCTCGCGAGCATCAGCGCGGTGCCCGAGCCAGCGATGAATCTCCAGTACCCAGTCACGTCCATGAGACTCCCATTTGAGTATAGTGCGCCGGTTTCTCGCCCAGGAGATGGACATGAGCACGTTCTCGCGAGTTGCGATTGCATTGGTTGGAATGACGGGCTTTGTGGCGGCACAGCCCAAGGCGGATCCGAAAGCAGCTGATCCGAAGGCAGCGGCCAAGGCCGAGCCCCCGGCGGGCGGGATGCCCGACACGAAGCCGCCGCCGGAGCTCGCGGAGATGGCGAAGGCAGGCAGCGGCACGTGGCGCTGCAAGGGCCAGGGCATGGATCACACAATGAAGATGGTCGACATGACCGCGACGCTGAAGGTGAAGAGCGCGCTCAGCGGCTGGTGGATCAACGGCTCGTTCGAGTCGAAGATGGGCAAGGAGCCGTTCGCGTTCGAGGAGTACACCACGGTCGATCCGACGACGAAGAAGCTCAAGCGCGTCATGATCGAGAGCGGCGGCAACTGGGCATCGGGCGAGTCGGCCGGCATGAAGGACAACAAGGTTGACTGGGAGATGACGACGCACTCGCCGATGATGGGCGATGGCCAGTTCCGCGATCACGAGGACTTCAGCGACCCCAAGGTCGGCGCCAAGATGTTCGGGGAATTCAACAACAAGGGCACGTGGGTCAAGGTCTACGAGATGACCTGCAAGAAGTAGCCGCGCGGTCGTCGCCGCAGATCGTCAGATCGTCGTCGCGGTCTCGAGGATGTGCTCGCACAGCGTCGGGTAGTCCATCCCGATCGAACGCGCGATCTTGGGCAAGAGGCTCGTCTTGGTCATGCCCGGCAGCGTGTTGACCTCGAGGACGAAGACCTCGCCCGCGGTCGCGACGCGCAGATCGGGGCGCGCGTGGCCCGTGCAGCCGAGGGCGTTGTAGGCCGCGAGGGCGATCTGCTCGGCGCGCTCGATCACCGGCGCCGGCAGCTGCGGTGGGATCAGGTACTGCGTGTCGCTGCGCTTGTACTTGGCCTCGTAGTTGTAGAACCGCGTGGTGGGCCGCACCTCGACCGAGCCGAGGGCGCGTCCGTTGAGGATGCCGACGAAGACCTCGGTGCCGGCGATGTAGTCCTCGACGATCACCGGGCCGTGGAACTGGCGCGCGGTGGCGAGCGCGTCGTCGAGCTGGTCGCGCGTGTCGACGATGCTGACGCCGACCGAGCTGCCCTCGTTGGCGGGCTTGACGACGTAGGGCAGCGGCCAGTCGGCCAGCGCGTCGCGGTCGCCGGCGGCGGGCTCGTGCGCGAGCAGCGCCCAGCGCGGCGTCGGCAGGGCGTTGCTCTCGAAGATGCGCTTGGACATCACCTTGTCCATCGCGAGCGCACTCGCGAGGATGCCGGAGCCGGTGCACGGAAGGCCGAGGCACGCGCACAGGCCCTGGACTGCGCCGTCCTCGCCCCAGGTGCCGTGCAGCGCATTCCACACGACGGCGGCGCCCGACTGCTCGAGCAGGCGCGCGAGGCTGGTGCCGTGCTGCCAGTCGATCGCGACCACGTCCCAGCTGCGCTCCTGGAGCGCGGCGACGACGCCGGCGCCGGTGTTGAGCGAGACCTCGCGCTCGGCGGACAGGCCGCCCATGACAACGGCAACGCGGCGACCCGCGAATCGATGCGACATCGTTGAACCTCGTAGTGTAGTGGTTGCCGTGCGCTCCGCCATGCCGATCAGCTGTCCTCTCCGATGACCTTGACCTCGAGCTCGAGGGTAATGCCGTGGACCCGCGCGACCTCGTCGCGCACGCGCGCGATCAGCGCGAGCAGGTCCTGCGCCGACGCCTGGCCGGTGTTGACCAGCCAGTTCGCGTGCACCGGCGAGCACACCGCGTCGCCTTCGCGCCAGCCCTTGCAGCCGGCGATCTCGATCAGGCGGCCGGCGAAGTCGCCCGTCGGGTTCTTGAACGTCGAGCCATTGCTCGCGACCTTCTTGGGCTCGCGCTCGGCGCGCCGCTTGCGCAGTCCCTTGACCTCGGCCTCGATCTCGGCGCGCGGACGCGGGCGCAGCGTGAGCTCGGCGGCGACCACGATCTCGGTTGGCGGTAGATCGCTCGCGCGGTAGCGAAAGCCGCACGCGGCGTTGTCGCGGCGGATGACCTCGCCGTCGGCGAGTCGCACGGTCTCGACCCAGGACGTGACGTCCTTGAATTCGCCCAGGTAGGTGCCGGCGTTCATGATCATGCCGCCGCCGACCGAGCCCGGCACGCCGCCGAGGAACTCGATGCCGCCGAGGTCGGACTTGAGGGCCAGCGACAGCACCTTGCCGGTCGACACGCCGGCCTCGACCCGGATCGTCGACGGTGGGATCAGCGCGAGGCCGCGCAGCCGGCCGGTCCCGAGCACCACGCCGCGCACGCCGCCGTCGCGGACCAGGAGGTTCGAGCCGCCGCCGACCACGGTGAGCGGCAACTGCTCGGCGGCGCACCAGCGCGCCAGCGCCGAGGTGTCGCGCACGCTCGACGGCTCGACGAACGCATCGGCCGGGCCGCCGATCTTGAGCGTGGTGTGGCGCCGCATCGGCTCGTCGAGCCGTACGCCGTCTCCCAGCAGCTCGCGCAGCCCCGCGCGCTGTGCCGGCGACAGCACGGAGGCCGGGTTGGCCATCGCGCCGAGGTCATCGCCGCCGAGCTCTTCGTCGCCAACAAGCGCTTCGCGCTCTTCGTGGTCATCCTGGTCCTCGCGGCTCCGCCGCTCGAGCTCGTCGGCGGTCGGTGCGTGCGTCACCGCTCCACGATAGTCCGTGGCCGCTGCGGTCATCAACTTCTGCAACGCGCGGGAGGGCCCGGAGATTCCCTAGCGCGCGACCGTGGCGCTCGACTCGTCGACGCGAACGAGGTTCTTGCGCGTGGCGGCGCCGAGCCGCTTCTCGAGGAGCGCGATCACGTCGTTGCACACGAGCTGGATGTTGCCGGCCCCGAGCGTGATGACCAGGTCGCCCGGGCGCGCCTGTGCGTCGAGCCACGCCGCGAGGTCCTCGCGCCGCGGCACATAGGTGATGTCCGGATGCCCGGCCTCGCGCGCGAGCCGCACCAGGATCTCGCTCGACACGCCCTCGATCGGCTTCTCGCCGGCGGCGAAGATGTCGCAGATCACGACCTTGTCGGCGTCGTGGAACGCGGTCGCGAACTCGGACAGCTGGTCACGCGTGCGCGTGAAGCGGTGGGGCTGGAATGCCGCGACCAGGCGGCGGCCGGCGAACGAGCTCTTGGCGCCCGACAGCGTCGCGCGCACCTCGGCGGGGTGGTGGCCGAAGTCATCGACCACGGTGATACCGCCGACCTCGCCGCGCACGGTGAACCGCCGCGCGACGCCCTCGAACTGGCCGAGCGCCTTGGCGTAGGTCTCGAACGGGATCGCGAGGAAGTCGACGACGGCGAGCACGCCGAGCGCGTTCAGCACGTTGTGCGCGCCCGGCATCGGCAGGCTGACCTCGCCCAGCTCGTCGGCGCGGCGCCACGCGACGAACCGCGTGACCATGCCGTCGTGGCGGATGTGGCGCGCGCGGTAGGTCGCCTGCGACGCGATGCCGAACGTGGTGTAGCGCTTGATGAGGTTGGGCAGGATCGCCGCGACGCCGGGGTTATCGAGGCACAGCGCGCTCATCCCGAAGAACGGGACGCGGTTGCAGAAGTCGGTGAACGCGCGCTTGACGTTGTCGAACGTGCCGTAGTGATCGAGGTGCTCGGCGTCGACGTTGGTGACCACGGCGAGCGTCGGTGTCAGGGTCAGGAACGAGCCATCGCTCTCGTCGGCCTCGGCGACCAGGTAGTCGCTCTTGCCCCAGCGCGCGTTGGCCAGGCCGAGCGAGTTGACCCGGCCGCCGATCACCGCCGTGGGGTCCAGCCCGGCCGCCATCAGCACGGTGTGGATCATCGTCGTGGTCGTCGTCTTGCCGTGCGAGCCGGCGATCGCGATGCCGTACTTCATGCGCATCAGCTCGCCGAGCATCTCGGCGCGTGGGACCACCGGGATCTGGCGCGCGCGGGCGGCCTCGATCTCGGGGTTGTAGCCCTTGATCGCGCTCGACACGACGACGACATCGGCCTCGCCGAGGTTATCGGCGCGGTGGCCCTGCTTGACCGTGCAGCCGATCTGCGAGAGGTGGCGCGTGATCTCGGTGTCGTTCATGTCCGAGCCCGAGACCCGATAGCCCATGTTGGCGAGCACCTCGGCGATGCCGCACATCCCCATGCCGCCGATACCGACGAAATGGATCTTGGTGTCTTGCTTGCGAAACATCCTACGCGCTCACTTGACGTTCATCGCCTCGATCAGCTTGCGCGTCAGCTCGGCGTCGAGCTTGGCCATCGCGTGGATGTCCTTGCCGTGCACGCCGAGCTTGAGGCTGGCGACCAGCGGCGCGGTGTTGGGGGCCGCGCGCAGCTGGCCGACGAGCGGGCGCATCGCGTTGGCGAGCACGGCCGCGGCCTCGGGGGTCGCGCAGCTGAGCACGACGTCGATGTCGGTGTCGCCGGCGATGTCGACGCTCGCGCGCACGCTGACCGGGCCTCCGACGACGTCGGCGGACAGGCCGAGCGCGGCGAGGTGCGCCGCGGGGATGATGCCGGCGGCCCACACCATGCGGCTGTGATCGACCTGCAGGCTGAGCTGCGCCAGGTCACCGGCGAGCTTGCCGGCCTTGGCGTCGAGCGCCTGGGTCAGCGCGGCCTCGCTGTTGGCCATCACGACCGCATTCTTGGTCCACGTGATCCAGCCGTTGTCGTCGGTGCTGCCGGTGACGTAGTGGAGCTTGTGGCCGGCGACGGTCTTGACCTCGGCCTTGGCGCCCTTGGCCTTCACGCCGGCCTCGAGGCACGCGACCATGCCCTGCTCGGGGAGCTTGCCGTCCACCACCACGACGACCTTGCCGCCGCCGGCCGCGCCGACGACGATGTTGCCGAACTGGCCCGCGCTCAGCGTCTCGCACGGCTTGGGCAGGCTGGCGCCCAGGAACGCCTGGCGGAACTTCTCGCCGATCGGCGTGCTGGCGATGCGCGGCACGTCGAAGCCGATCACGGCCTGCGCGTCGGCCGGCAGGAACGCCAGCGCCTTGGCGACGTGCGGCTTGGGCGGACCGGGCGGCGTCGGCGGCGGCGCCTCGGGGATCGGCGGAGGCTCCGGCGTCGCGGGCTTGGCCGGGGCCGGCTCGGGCGCAGGCGGCGGCGTGGCGGCGACGGGCGCAGGCTCCGCGGGCGCGGCCGGCTTGGGCGAGCTCGAGCCGCAGGCGAGCGCGAGCAGAGGCAGCAGCGAGAGTCCGGTGACGAACTTCATACTCGCTCGTACCACGGGAACCCCAGGGTGCGGAAAAGGCCAGAGCATCTTCACGCACCCTGCGCGACGCACCAGTCGATGACGGTGGCAGCGGCCTGGGGTCGGGCGAGCGCTTTCATCCGAGCGCCCATCTCGGCGCGGCGGCCGGCATCGGTTGCGAGGGGGCGCAGCGCGGCGGCGAGCTTGTCGCCGGTGAGCTCGGACTGCTTGAACATCAGGGCTGCGCCGGCGTCGGCCATGTCGCGCGCATTGACCTCCTGGTGGTTGTCTGCCGCGAACGGGTACGGGATGAACACGGCGGGCTTGCCGCTGATCGCGAGCTCGGCGACGGTGGTCGCGCCGGCGCGGCAGATGATCAGGTCCGCGCGCTGGTAGGCGTCGGCCATGTCGGTGATGAAGGCGCGGCAATCGGCGGCCACGCCGGCGTCGGCGTAGCGCTTCTGCGTGGCCTCGAGGCCCTTCTCGCCGGTCTGATGCACGATCGCAAGCCACGGCTCTGCCGGGGCGCGCAGCCCTCCCGGAGGGAGTGCGGAGTCGAGCGTCGGCGGGGTCTCGCGCGCGAGCGCGATCAGCGCTTCGGCGGCGAGGTCGTTGACGGCGACGGCGCCGAGCGAGCCGCCGCTGACGAGCACGTGCACGCGGTCATGCGTTTCTGGCGTTTCTGGCGCGGCCGGCGCGGGCGAATCGTGGAGGAGCCGCTGCACCAGCTCGCGGCGCACCGGGTTTCCGCTGACCACCGTCTTGCTCGGCTTGAAGAACTGCCGCGTGCGGTCGAACGAGACAAACACCGAGCGCGCCACGCGCCCGAGGATCTTGTTGGTGAGCCCCGGGATCGAGTTCTGCTCGCAGATCGCCGTCGGGATGCCGCTCAGGCGCGCCATCAGGACGACGGGGCCCGAGGCATAGCCACCGACGCCGATCACCGCATCGGGCGCGAACTGCTTCACCACGCGGCGCGCCTGCCACAGCGCGCGCGGCAGGCGCAGGACGCCGCGCATCGCCCCGAGCGCACCGACGGTCTTGAGGCCCGAGACCTCGATCAGGTCGAGATCCCAGCCGAGCTTGGGCAGCACGCGCGCCTCGATGCCGCGCGCGG
>DATIPJ010001010.1:0-9312 GCA_035472155.1 Kofleriaceae bacterium | reverse complement strand
GCCGAGCCGGCGGCGGTGCCCGCATCGTCGGCGCCGCGGTTCGCCTGGGAGCCGTTCGGGTATCTGCGCCTGCAGTACCTCGCGGTCCAGAACGATCCGGGCGTGCTGTTCGTGGGGCGCGACGATGGCTTCGAGCTCCAGAACGCGCGGCTCGGCGTGCGCGGAGCGATCGACGACCGGATCGCGTTCGTGGTCGCGATCGACGGCGCGGTCGACGAGCGGGTGCAGGTCAATGCGCCCGAGGGCAAGCTCCGGGTCGGGCTGCGCGACGCCTTCGCCGATGTGCTGCTCGGCGGGCCGGTGGTGGCGCGGGGCGGATTCTTCGAGGCCCTGGTCGATCCCGACGCGCTGGTCCCCGACACCCGCCGCGAGCTGGTCGACCGGCCGATCGAGAGCCGCGGCATGCGCGCGACCGAGGGCTACCAGGCCGATGGCTTGACCCCCGGGCGCTCGCTGGGCGCGGCGATCCGGATCGATCCCGAGGCGGCGGAGCAGGGCGGCGTTCACCTCGGCTTCGAGCTGGCCGTGCAGAACGGCGCCGACGAGTTCTCGTCCAACAACGACAATGACAAGCCGGCCGTGTCTGCGACGGTGCTGGCGCGCCTGCCGAGCGGCGGCTGGGCGATGGCGGCCGCGCGCTACAACCCGCGCAGCGTCGGCGCGCTGCCGTTTCGCCAGGACGAAGACGACCTGCAGGGCACGGCGGGGGTGCGCATCGTCGTCGGGCCGGTCGCGTTTGGCGGCGGGCTCGTGCTGCAGCGAACGACGTTTCCCACCACCGGCGGCCCGGTGCAGAACGCGTTCGGCGGCCACGCGCAGGCGATGATCGACCTCCCCGCGCCGCTGCCGCTCACCGCGGGCTACCGGTTCGGCATCCTCGATCCGTCGAGCCTGATCTCGACCGATCGCGTGATGGAGCACACCGCGGGCGCGGTGCTCGGCGTGCCACGCTACCGCATGCGCGTGCAGCTCCAGGCCACGCATGTCGTCGAGCAAGCGGCGCGCTCGCTGTCGAACGATCGCATTCAGCTGGCCGCCGAGCTCGCGCTATGAAGGTGCAGCGACCGGCGGTGTGGCTCGCGTGCTGCACAGCGATCGCCTTCGCCGGTTGCAGCGACGAGGCGCCCCACGCGCGGGCACAGCGGATCGGCGCGCTGGAGGAGGCGATCGGGGGCCCGCATGCGATCGGCCGGATCGGCGATTTCCTGCTCGAGAACGATCAGATCCGGCTCGTGATCGCCGACACCGGCGTCGATCCGCGCCACCCGGGCAAGTCGACGCTGGGCCGGGTCAACACCACGTTCGGCGGCACGCTGGTCGACGCCGACCTGCGGCGCCCCGGCGGCGATCACGCGCGCGGCAACGATCAGCTCGCCGAGCTACTGCCGGGCTTCGTGTTCGCGGTGATCAACCCGACCAGCGTCGAGGTGACGCGCGATGGCAACGACGGTCGCGCCGCCGAGGTCACCGTGACCGGCACGCCGAGCGATCTGCTGCAGCAGGTCTACCTGCTCGACACCGGCCTGGTCGGCACGACCAGCCTCGTACTCGCGCAGACCTACCGGCTCGCGCCGGGCAAGCGCTACGTCGAGATCGAGACGACGATCAAGAACACCAGCGCGGGCGCGCATCCGTTTCCGTTCCTCGATCCGACGCAGATCCGCGACCTCGGGCTCGACATCCCGGGGATCGAGAGCATCCAGCTCAGCGTGCCGATGGGCCAGCTGCCGCTGCTCGGCGGCGAGCAGGACCTGTTCGCGCCCGGGGTCGGGTTCAACGTGCGGTTCGCGATCGAGGACAGCTACGCGATGTCGGGTGGATTCCCCGGGTTCCCCGGGCTGGTGATCGACTATCTGGCGAGCCGCGGGCCGGGAGTCTCGTACGGGCTGACCGTGCCGCGCTCGGACGCCAGCTACGTCAACGCGTACGCCGACCGCTACCCCGGGCAGACGATCACGCCGTACTCGATGCTGGTGCCGTTCACCTACGCAGGCGTCGCGGGCGTGTACATGGCGCGGCCGCCGGCGCAGCTGGGGCCCGGCGAGCAGTTCTCGTTCAGCTCGTACTTCGTCGTCGGCAAGGGCGACGTGGCCTCGGTGCTCGACGCGATCCTGGAGCTGCACGGCGAGCCGAGCGGGACCCTCGGCGGCCATGTGATCGACGCGCAGACCTCGCAGCCGATCGCGCGCGCCAACCTGATCGTGCTCGATGGCGCGGACCGCGTGGTCGACCAGATCGAGACCGACGACGGCGGCGGCTTCCTGGCGCACCTCGCCCCCGGGGCGTACCGCGCGGTCGCCATCACCGACGACCGGCTCCCGACCGAGCCGCTGGGGGTCACGGTCGCCGCGGGGCAGCACCTCGGGCTGGCGCCGATCGCGATGGCGGCGCCTGCGACGCTGGTGGTTTCCGCGATCGACGAGCTCGGGCGCCATGCCCCGGCCAAGATCCAGCTGCTGGGGCACTTCGCTGCGGCCGATCAGGGCAAAGATCCGCGGACGTTTCTGTACTCGCTGCCGCGCGGCGAGCGCCAGCGGCCGACCGGCTTCGACGGCAGCGATCGCTTCATCGAGGGCGCGTGGTGGACGATCGACGGCCGGCTATCGGCGAAGGTCCGCCCGGGCAGCTACGAGCTGATCGTCACGCGCGGGCCCGAGTACGAGATCACGCGCAAGCCGATCGAGCTGACCGCCGGCGGCTTCACCGCCGAGCAGGTCGCGCTGACCCGCGCGTACACCTCCGACGGCTGGGTCGCGGGCGACTTTCACATTCACGCGCAGCCGTCGACGGATAGCGGCGTGCCGATCGCGACGCGGGTCGCGAGCTGCGCCGCCGAGGGGCTCGAGGTCGCGATCGCGACCGACCACAACTACATCACCGACTACGCGCCGGTGATCGCGCAGTCGGGGCTCGACCCGTGGCTGCTCGGCATCCCGGGCATGGAGCTGACCACGTTCGAGATGGGCCACTTCAACGGCTATCCGCTGCGCGTCGATCCGGGCTCGACCCGCGGCGGCGAGTTTCGCTGGGCCGGCCAGCCGCCGCAGGCGCTGTTCGATCAGCTGCGCGGCCTCGCGCTGGGGCCGGGGCGCGGCATCGTGCAGGTCAACCATCCGCGGCAGGCCGTGCTCGGATACTTCGCGCAGTTCTTCGTCGACGAGGCGACCGCCGAGCCGTATACGCCGACCGGCATCCTCGGGATCTTTGCGCCCTACGGGGACGAGTTCAAGTCGACCAACTTCAGCGTCGACTTCGATGCGATCGAGCTGATCACGGGCCAGCGCATCGAGGACGTCCACACGTTCCGCGCGCCCGATCCGCTGCCGCCCGGGCCGTATCCCGACCCGCAGCCGGTGCCGGGCCAGGTGGTGCTCGGGCCCGACGGCCGCCCGCAGTTTCCGGGCACGGTCGAGACCTGGTTCACGATGCTCGACCGCGGCCATCGCGCGACCGGCATGGGCACCTCCGACACGCACCACTTGCTCGGCGACGAGCCGGGCTACGCGCGGACGCTGCTCTACGTCGGCGCCGGCAAGGATGTGCCGGGCGGGACCTCGCGCGACGACGTGATCGAGGCGATCCGCGGCCACCGCGCGATCGCGACCAACGCGCCGTTCGTCGACATGACGATCGGCGAGCACCGCATCGGCGACACGATCACGGCGCTGGGCGGCGCCGTCGACGTCGTGGTCCGCGTGCGCGCGCCGTCGTGGGCGCCGGCCGACCGGCTCGTGCTGTACGCCAACAGCAAGGTCGTCATGAGTCAGGCGATCCCGGCGGGGCAGGGCACCGACTTCGAGGCGAGCGTGCACCTCGCCCTCGCGGTCGACAGCTGGGTCGTCGCCGAGGCGACCGGCACGGCGAACATGTTCCCGGTCGTGTCGCCGACCGAGTTTCCGCCGCTCGACGCAACCGTGATCATCAAGGCGCTGTCGATCGGCCTCGACCTGTCGTCGCTGCCGCTGACGTCGAAGCTCAAGCCGTCGTCGATTCACGTCACGACGCCGTACGCGATCACCAACCCGATCTGGATCGACGTCGACGGCAACGGCTGGACGCCGCCCCGACCGCCGCTGCCGCCCACCGGTGCATCGGCGCGTCGCTCCCCCGATGTTCGAGCGCAGTTCGGGGCGCTCCCCGAGGTGTCGCCGTGAGCGGACCGAGCGGAGCCCGGGGCGACACGCCGGAGGCGCGGTCGGCCCGGAAGAGCGAAGCGAGGAACGCTCGGAAAACAATGAGGGTTGGACTGGCTAGTGTGCTAGCCATCTCGCTGGCTGGCCCGCCTGCCTGGGGGCACAACTTCCCGCCGGTGCACACAGCGGTCCTCCAGGTCGAGCGCTGCGAGGTCGCGCTGCTCGTCGGCTACACGGCGGGCAGCGGCGAGCCGACCGAGCGGATTGTTGCACGCGCGGCTAGCCAGCCGAAATCACATATCGTCGACGCGCTGCGTGACACGCTCGCAGCGTATGCGATGGCACCTTTTTCGATCGCGGTCGATGGCAAGCCGCTCGCACCGTCGATGCTGCGTGCCAAGATCGGCTTCGACGCGAGCGGCAAGCGCCCGGCCGTCGTCGTGCTTGCGACGTTTCCGTTGCCGAGCGGCGCGCAGCTGACGATCGCATCGAAGGATCCGCGCACCACGCGAATATCGTGGCGAGATCAGTCGAGCGGGCGCATCGCGCTGCTCCATGCCCCCGCGCAGGACCACTGGTTCTCCGGCGTGGCATCGATGTTGCTGCCTCTGGCCCCGACCACGGGAGGCCCGGCATGTACAAGCTCTGGTTCCTCGGACTCGCCGTCGCGCTGACGGCCTGCAGCGACCGCCCGTACGACCCCGGGGCCCCCGCGATCGATCCGTCCGCGCCGGTCGTTCACATCACGACGCCCGCGCGCGGCACGTTCGCCGGCAGCGCCAGGACGCTGCTCGTGCGCGGCACGGCGAGCGACGATACCAAGCTCGCCTCCGTCGAGGTCAACGGCGTCACCGCGGCGCTCGACACCAGCGGCGGCTGGGAGGCGTACATCCCGGTCGGCGCGGGCACGCAGCTCATCCATGCCGTGGCGCGCGATGCGCAGGGCAACACCGCCAAGGAATCGCGCGCGGTGGTCATCGGCCCGCTGCGCCCGATCGCGACCGGCGTGCCGAGGGCGATCACCGCCGCGCTCTCGGCGCAGACGTTCGATGCGCTCGGGCGCGGCGTCACGGGCTTCCTCAAGACCGGCGATCTCGCGGCGATCATCGCGCCGCACAACCCGGTGATCGACGTCGGCGGCGGGCCGGACTGCCTGTTCGCGCAGGCGTCGATCACACGCATGTCGGTCGGCAGCGCGACCACCGTGGCGATCTCGCCCGCGAGCGGCGGGCTCCAGCTCGACGTCGAGCTCGATCGGGTCGCGATCGGCATGCACCTGCGCTACGCGGTGGCCTGCTTCGACGGCAGCCGCGACGTCTCGCTCGCCGCGAGCCACATCCGCGTCAGCGGCCTTCTCACCGTCGGGATCAACGGCGGCGCGTTCGACATCGCGCTCGCGAGCCCGGTCGTCAAGGTCACCGGGTTCGATGCGGACCTCGGCGGCGTGCCCGGAGAGATCGTCGACTTGTTGCACATCGACTCGGCGATCGGCTCGGTGATCGGCTGGGCGACCGGGACGTTCGTCGTGCCGCTGGTCAACGGCGCGCTCGACGAGCTGAACGCGCGCGCGACGGTCTCGGTGCTCGGTACGCTGGTCGACATCGCGGTCAGCCCGGCGCAGATCCGGATCGACAGCGGTGGCGCGGTCGTCGAGCTCGACAGCGCCCTGCGCGCGCACGGCGACACCGGGTCGCCGGGCTACGTGTACGTCGCCAACCAGGTGCCGCCGATCTCGAGCGACTCGAGCAACGCCGGCTTCGCGCTGGCGATCGCCGACGATGCCGCCAACCAGCTGCTCGGCAGCTTCTGGGCCGCGGGCGGGCTCGACATGGCGTTCGACCTCACCACCGGCAGCTACGGCAACATCGGGCAGCTCTACGACCGCGTCGAGCTGTCGGCCAAGGTCCCGCCGTTCATCGACGCCAGCGGCGGCTCGCTCGCGCTGACGATCGGCGACCTGGTCGCGACCTTCAAGCGTGGTCAGACCATCGCCACCGAGGTCGCGGTCAACGCCCAGATCGAGGTCAAGGTGACCACCGGCACCGATGGCAAGCCGCGGCTCGACGTCGGTGCACCCACAACGTATGTCGATGTGCTCGACGAGAACGTCGAGGGCTCGAACCCGCTCTCGAACGCGCAGTTCGAGGCGATCACGTCGTTTGCCCTGGCGCGGGTGCTCGCCGTCGGCTCGGGAGCGGTCGGCGCGATCCCCCTGCCGACGTTCGGTGGGGTCGCGATGCGCGATGTCGGGATCGCGGAGCAGGCCGGCTACCTGGTCGTCGACGGCAATCTCCAGTAGGTAGTCGCACTTGGCCGCGCGCCAGGTCCGTGAGGCGCACCGCACATGTCCCCGGGTCGCACCTCACGGAGCTGCGCGCAGACCTTTCGCGGCAGCGTAGGATGTCGGTGCGTGGCAGTTGTGATTCCGCGTGCGTCGGTCGCTACAGTTCCAGCCGTTGTGGTCGGCTCGAGGACCGTGAGGCTGCGCCAGGCCTGCGCGCTCGCCATTGCTGCGATCGCCGCGCTGGTTTGCCCGGCGCACGCCGAGGACGTGTCGGCGACGAGCGCCTCGCCGCGAGAGGTCGACGCCACCGCCGGGATCCAGCTGCGCGGCCGCGACATCCCGCCCGGGCAGCTTCGGTTTCGCGTGTTCGCGGGCGGCGAGGGCCTGCGTAATCTCGTGATCACGAGCATCGCGCAGGACGGCAACGGCCTTCTGTGGCTGGCGACCGACGACGGCGTGTATCGCTTCGACGGCGAGCAGTTCACGCACCTCTCGCGCGATCAGGGGCTGGCGTCGAGCGCGATCTACGTCGTCGGGGTCCGGCCCGACGGCACGGTGTGCGCGGGCAGCCGCGGCGGTCTGGGCTGCTGGGACGGCGAGCGGTTCTCGCAGGAGACCACGCAAGGGCTCCCCGGCATCCCCGTCGACACAATGGTCACCTACGGCGGCAAGCTCTGGGTCGGCACCGAGGGCGGCGGGCTCTACGTGCAGGGCCCCGGCGACGTGTTCGTCCCCGCCAAGGGCTGGCCGGCGCCGCGCGCGACGATCCGCGCGCTGTGGGCCGACGGCAGCGGGCTCGTCGTCGGCGACGGCGCGGGCGTGCAGCTCAGTGCGGGCGATGGCAGCTGGCAGGCGCTCGGCGATATCGGCATCGGCGCGGATCCGATCAACGCGGTGCTGCGCGATCGCCAGGGCGCGCTGTGGATCCGGACCGCGACGCACATGTGGTGCCTGCCGCCCGGCGCGGCGCGCGCGATCGACGTCAGCGAGGGGCTGCCCACCGGCTACGACGTGGTGAATGTCCCCAACAGCATGGCGATCGGCCCGCGCGGCGAGGTCATGGTCGGCACCGACGTCGGCATCGCGTATCGCGACAGCGGCCGCTGGATGCTGATCGATCACGCGGTCGGCATGCCGGCCGCCGCGGCGCGCACGCTGTTCGTCGATCGCGAGGGCACGCTGTGGATCGGCGCGGTCGGTCTGTTTCAGCTGCGCGGACGCGGCGTGATCGAGCGCTACGACGTGCCGAGCGGGCTGCCGGGCAACATCGTGTGGGGGTTCAAGCGCGACCGCGAGGGCACGCTCTGGGTCGGGACCAACCGCTGCCTGGTGCGCGCGATCGCCGGCAGCTGGAAGTGCGTCGACGGCACCGAGGGCCGGGTGTTCCGCGGCATCGTGTTCCCGCCCCAGGGCGGCGTGTTCGCCGGCGGCTCGCCGTCCGATCTGATGTACATCGACCCCGCGGGGCGCGTGACCTCGCTCGAGTTCGATCGCAATGAGGACCGGACGATCCTGTCGCTCGCGATCGGCCCCGAGGGCGATCTCTGGATCGGGACCAGCCTCGGGATGTACCGGCTGCCGCATGCTGTGCCCGGGCCGATCCAGCGGGTCGACATCCCGCGGGTGAAGCCGAACGGACGCTACGCCGCGATCGCCGTGGTCGGGGACCAGCTGTGGACCGCGACCGACGCCGGCATCCTGGTGCTCGATCGCGGCGCATGGCACCTGTTCGACCCCAAGGCCGGCTTCCGCAGCCCGGCGATGCGCCGCGTGCTGCACCGCGCCGACGGCCAGATGTGCGCGTCGTACAGCGAGGCGCTCGGCGTGGTGTGCTTCCGGTACGACAACGGCGCGGTCTCGCAGCTGCGTCACATCGGGCCCGACCAGGGCCTGACCACCGGCATGGCGTACTTCCTCGGCGAGGACCGCCAGCAGCGGCTGTGGATCGGCACCGGCGATGGCGTCGACGTGGTGACTGCCTACGGCATCGATCACTTCGACGTCAGCGACGGCCTCGCCGGCAACGACTCCGCGGCGACCGCGTTCATGGTCGACGGCGACGGCTCCTTGTGGCTGGGGTCGACCGGCGGCGCGACCCACGTGCTCGCGCAGTACTACGACGGGCCGCCGCACCCGCCGCGCACGTCGTTCCTCGCCGGGCGGCTCGGCGATCGCTCGATCATCAAGCAGGACGGGCTCGAGGTGCCGCACGACCGGAGCTCGCTCACGCTCGAGTTCGTGTCGAGCAGCATGCTCGACCCCAAGCGCGTCGAGTATCAGACCCGGCTGTGGCCGATCGATGCCGACTGGACCACGTACAGCCAGCGCTTCACGCGCTACGCGGCGCTCTTGCCCGGGACCTACCGGTTCGAGGTCCGCGCGCGGATCGGCGCGGGCAGCTGGGGACCCGAGACCGCGCTGCGCTTCGCCGTGCTGCCCGGGTGGTGGCAGACCGGGTGGTTCCTCGTCGGGCTCGTGCTCGTCGGGCTCGCAGGGATCGGCGGGCTGTTCGCGCTGCGCCAGCGCGCGGTGCTCGGGCGGCGCACCCGGCAGCTCAACGAGAACGCCGACGCGAGCTTCCGCGCGGTCATCGACCAGATGCCGGACATGATCTCGGTGTCGCGCGGCGGCAAGCTGATCTACTTGAACGAGGCGAGCCGGCGGTTCCTCGGCCTCCGGGCGGGCGGCGGGAGCTGGGAGGCGAGCGATCTCAACGAGCGCATCCACCCCGATGACGTGGGGCCGGTGTCCGAGCTGTTCCGCAAGGTCGGTGGGCTCGGGACGCCGGTGTCCGAGGTCGTCGAGATCCGCATGCGCGGCAACGACGGTGGCTGGCGGATCTGCGAGGTCTCGGCGGTGCAGGTCGACATCGGCGGCGCGCCCACGGTGGTGTCG